>JBEICS010000053.1:0-8857 GCA_040383925.1 Acidimicrobiaceae bacterium
CCCCACCTTCACCGACCCCACCCTGGTGGTGGTGCCCTGGTACGACGAGGTGGTCGACCCGATCGGCCATGATCCGCGTTCTCAGTACGTCGAGTTGTTCTGGTTGAACGTGCTGGGCCCCACCACGACGTGGCTGCTGCGTCGACTGGTGGGTGGCCTCGACCAGTACCCCGGCGGCTACGAACTCGACCTCGAGCAGACGGCGAAGGCGCTCGGGCTCGGCTACACGTTCGGCACCGTGAGCCCCTTCACCCGGGCCCTCCAGCGGTGCGTGCTGTTCGGTGTGGCCCACACCGTCGACGGCGGCCTCGCCGTGAGGCGCCGTCTACCCGAGGTGAGCCAGCGCCAGTTGGCACGCATGCCCGACTACCTCCGCCAGGCCCACCGCACCTGGCGGCGCACTCCCCTGTCGGCCGCCGTCGGCGATGTATCGCACGCCCAGGTGTGCGAACGGGCCCAGGTGCTGGCCGACGCGATGGCCTCGGTGGGCGACGACCCCGATGTCATCGAGCGCCAACTGCTCGGCCTCGGCGTACCACCCGCCGTGGCGTTCGACGCGATGACAGCGGCCGTGTCGACCGGCACTCCGCACGACGCGCCCGAGGCAGCCTGACTCCACCCGGACGACGGGCTCGACTGGCTATCGTTCGGCCGTGCACCCTGCCACGACACCGCCGCTGAGCACCACCGTGGCCACCTCGGTCGAGGTGGTGCAGAACAACGCCGGCACCGTGCAGTGGGTGCTGTTCGCGGTGCTCGCAGTGGCACTGCTGGTGGTGATCCGCCGGGTGCGCCGCCTGCGCCGCACCCACCGCGACCTGCTGCCCCGGCCAACCGAGGAAGCAACGCCGCCTAACGAGCGAAGTTCGTCGCCAGATCGATGAGCAGGCGGGTGCCGTAGCCCGTGGCACCCCTCGAGTTCCAGCCCTCGTCGGCGTCGACGTCCATCGGGCCGGCGATGTCGAGGTGCGCCCACGGCGTGTCGCCCACGAACTCGGCCAGGAACAGCGATGCCGTGATGACGCCGCCGTAGGGACCGCCGATGTTCTTCATATCGGCCACCTGCGAGTCGAGCAGCTTGCGGTACTCGCGGGCCAGCGGCATCTGCCACAGCTTCTCGTCGGTGCGATCCGACGATGCCTTCACCCGGTCGATGAACGGCTGGTTGTTGCCCAGCACGCCGGCGTACTTCGGCCCCAGCGCAGCCACGCACGCACCGGTGAGCGTGGCGATGTCGATGATGGCATCGGGCTTGGCCTCGACACCCAGCGACAGTCCGTCGGCCAGCACCAGGCGGCCCTCGGCGTCGGTGTTGTGGATCTCGGCGGTCTTGCCGTTGCGGAACGTGAGCACATCGCCCAGCTTCAGCGCGCTGCCCGACGGCATGTTGTCGGTGCACATCAGATAGCCGGTCACCTGCGCCTTGCACTTCAAGGCCTTCAGCGCACCCATGGTGGCCAGCACCGCGGCGGCACCGCTCATGTCCATCTTCATCTTGGCGTGCATGCCGTCGCTGGGCTTCAGGCTGATGCCGCCCGAGTCGTACATCACGCCCTTGCCGACGAGCACGAGATGGCCGCTGGGGTTCCGCGGCGTGTAGGTGAGACGCACCATGCGCGGCGGCTCGGTGCTGCCCTTGTTCACGCCGATCATGCCGCCGCAGCCCATGGCCTCGAGCTGGTCGCGGTTGAACACCTCCACCTCCAGCCCGGCAGTGCCGGCCACGGCGACGGCCTTGTCGGCCATCTTGCGCGCCGTCAGGTACGCCGGCGGGGTGTTGGCCAGGTCGCGGGCCAGCCAGGCAGCCGCCGACGTGACCGCGCCGCGCTCGGCACCGGCCTTGGCTCCGGCACTGCGCTTGTCGCCCACCACCAGCGACAGCGATGCGAGGGTGGAGGCGCCCGAGGTGTCGGTCTTCAGCCCGATGTAGCGGTAGGCCGCCAGCAGCGCGCCTTCGGTGACGGCCTGGGCCGCCACCTTGGCATCGACCCCGTCGAGATCGGCCAGCGACGTGGCGAGCGACGAGCGCTTGCCAGCGGCGCGCACCAGAGCGGCGGCCGCGTTGCGCAGTCCGTTGACAGTGATCTTCCCGGGCTCGCCCACACCGATCGCGATGGGCGTGGCGCCACTGGCCGAAGGCACCACCAGTACCTGGCCCTCCTTGCCCTCGAAGCCGTGCGCCGCCAATGCGGCCCGGCTGAGGCCCAACTGGCGCGGCACCGGGCCCGAGGTGGCGACGGGGAGGCCGATGGCCTCGGCCGAGCGGGGTGCGGACTTGACGACGTCGACGTTCACGTTCATGGCCGATCAGTCTGCCCGATCGGGCCGATCGGCACCGCTATTCAGCCGGGCTGCACGTCGCGGGCAGCCAGGCTGGTGCCCTCGTTCCACCGCGCCAGCGTCCACAACAGATCGGACAACCGGTTGAGATAGGGCACCACCAGCGACGGCGCGGGTGCTGCCACCAGCGACAGCCGTTCGGCACGGCGCACCACGGTGCGGGCCAGGTCGAGCCAGGCCGACACCACGTTGCCGCCCGGCACGACGAACTCGGTGGGGTGATCGAACTCCTCGTCGAGTGAGTCGATGGTGGCCTCGAGGCGATCGACCATCGCCTCGCTCACGCTCGACACCTCGGGCTGCAACTTGCCGCGGTTCTCGGGCAGCGTGGCCAGTTCGGCCATCAGCACCCACAGGTCGCGCAGGATGGGAACCAGCACGCCCTCCACACGCTGATTGCCTCCGGCGTGCGCGCGGGCGAGGCCGATCACGGCCTGTGCTTCGTCGACCGTGCCGTAGGCGGTGGGCAGCTCGCTGTCCTTGGGGACACGGCCGCCGTAGAACAGACCGGTTGTCCCGTCGTCGCCGGCTTTGGTGTAGATGCGTTCACGGGGCATCGAGCCAACCTAGCCAGCAACGGCTCAGCGTGCGCTGACGAGGTCGGTGTTCTCGGCCGCCAACTCGTTGCCGTCGATGACCGGCCGCCAGTCGGGTGCGCGTGCGGCGAGCACCAGCGCCGACAAGATCGAGCCCGCCGCGCCCACCAGGAACGCCACCCGCAGCGATGCCATGTCACCGACGAAACCGATGAACATCAACCCGATGCCGTACGAGATACCCATCGAGGCCTGCATCATCGCCATCACCCGGCCACGGCTGGCCGCGGGTGCGTCGCGCTGGATGACCGCGGTCATCGTCACGAACATGCCGGCCGCTGCGCCACCCAGCAGTGCAGCCGCAGCGATGGCGAGCGGCGCCGTGGGGGCGAGGGCGAACATCACCAGGAACACGGTCACCGCCACCACCATCCGGCCGAGCAGCGCCGACCGGGGCATGCGCCGGGCCAGCACCGTGACGGCGATGCCGCCCACGATGGCACCGATGCCCTGGGCCGAACTGAACGCGCCCGTGAGGCCGGTGCCACCGTCGAACTCGGCGCGGGCGAAGATGGGCATCAGGCCCATGAACGGCACGGCCGTGATGTTGTAGGCCACCAGCCACACGACCGTGTACCAGCAGCCCGGTGTTGAGCGCAGCGCGCGGTAGCCGCCCACCAGGCGCTCGACGATGGTGCCGTCGGATGCCAGCGGCACGAACGGTCGTCGCACCATCGCCACCGCGCCGGCCAGCAACACGAAGGTGGCGGCGTTGAACGCCACCGTCCACGCCGGCCCGATGGTGACGGCGAGCACCGAGCCGACGAGCGGGCCCACGATGCGGCCGGCGTTCCACGAGTACACGCCGAGCGAGATCATGGCCATCAACTCGTCGGGTGGCACCAGGTCGGGGATCATCGCCGAGTACGACGGCGCCCCGATGGCGCCAGCGGCGCTGCCCACCAGGATGAGTGCGGCCAGCACCTTGGGGTCGCGCACACCCGAGCCGATGACCACGGCCAGCACGGTGGTGATGAGTGCCTGCGCCAGGAGGGCGTTGCGGAACACCTTGCGGCGGTCGAACTTGTCGGCGAGCAGGCCACCGACGGGCGAGGCCAGGCCCTGCGGGGCGAACGTGGCCAGCGCCACCAGACCGGTCTGCACGGCCGAGCCCGTGTCGGCCGCCACGAGGCTGCCCACCACGATGAGCTGCACCCAGGTACCCGAATCCGACACCACGGCGGCGGTCCACAGCAGGCGCACAGCCCGGTGGCGGAGGGGACGGAAGGGGTGGTTGCTCACAGCAACCACCGAGACTACCGGGGGGCCTGCGGGCGAGCCGGGATGAATACGTGGTCCGTCGTCACACCCGGCGAGCAGGCGTGCGACAATCCGGGCTCTTCGAAGGAGCGCCAATGACGACATCCCGCAAGCTCATCCTGGCCGGCGTGGCGCTGGTCGCCCTGGTGGCCGGCGCATTCCTGCTGTGGATCCTCGTCCTGCGCGACGACGCACCGACCGCGCTCGACTCAGGCGATCTCGACGCTGCGCTGTCCAGCACCACCGTCGCCGCAGTCACCGTGCCCGAGTCGATTTCGGAGTCGGTGCCAGAGACGGCGCCCGAGACCGTCGTCACCACCGCTGCGCCTGCCGACGCCGGGGCCGACGGCGTGTGGTCGGCAGCCGCCGACTCCACCCTCGGCTACCGGGTGCAGGAGGTGCTCGGCGGTATCGACGTCGAGGGTGCCGGCCGCACCAGCGACGTCGCCGGCTCACTCACCATCGCCGGCAACCAGGCCACCGCCGCCGAGTTCACGGTGCAGATGGGTTCCATCACCAGCGACAGCGATCGGCGCGACGGTCAGTTCCGCGGCCGCATCATGTCGGTCGACGAGTTCCCCACCGCCACCTTTGTGCTCACGGCTCCCATCGACTTCGGCGCCGTACCGGCCGAGGGCGAGTCGCTCACGGCCACAGCCACCGGCGATCTCACCCTGCGCGGTGTCACCCGCAGCGTCACCTTCGACGTGGAGGCCAAGCTCGAGGGCGGCCGCATCGGTGTGCTGGGCAGCATCCCGATCCTGTTCTCCGACTACTCGATCCCCGACCCGTCGAACGGCTTCGCCGTGGTGAAGGACAACGGCCTGCTCGAGTTCGTCCTCGTCTTCGACCGGGCCTGACCCGACTGGGCGTCATGTCGGATCGGCGGACGGCGGCGCCACCGGCTGGGCCTTCAGCCAGGCCTCGGTGAGTGCGGCATAGCGGCCACCGAGCGTCATCAGTTCGTCGTGCGAGCCGTACTCGACGAGGCGGGCGTGGTCGACCACGGCGATGCGGTCGGCACGGCGCACCGTGCTGAGCCGGTGGGCGACCACGATGACCGTGCGGCCGCTCATCAGATACTCGAGCGCTCGCTCGACCACCGCTTCGGTGCCGGGGTCGAGGTTGCTGGTCGCTTCGTCGAGCACCAGCACCGCCGGGTCGACCAGCGCGGCCCGCGCCAACGACACCAGTTGGCGCTCGCCCGAACTGAGCCGCGACCCGCGCTCGCGCACCTCGGTGCGCAGCCCCTCGGGCAATTCCTCGAACCGCTCGAGCACGCCGATGGAGGCCAGCGCCGCGGCCACCTCGTCGTCGGTGGCGTCGGGTCGGGCCACGCGGATGTTGTCGAGCACCGTGCCGCCGAACAGGAACCCTTCTTGGGGCACCACCACCACGCGCTCACGCAGCGAGGCCAACGAGGCGACGCGCAGGTCGATGTCGCCGAAGGTGACGAACCCGTCGGTGGGGTCGTACAGGCGCGACAGGAGTTTGGCGAGTGTGCTCTTGCCCGCACCCGTGGGCCCCACCAGCGCCAGTCGCTCGCCGGGTTCGATGCGCAGCGCCACGTGGGCGAGGGCCCGCCGCTCGGCACCCTGGTAGCGGAACGACAGATCGTGCGCCTCGAGCACCCCGGTGCGCGGCAACGCCACGGCCTGCGGGTGCTCGCCCACATCGGGCTCGGCGTCGATGATGCCGTACAGCTTGTGCAGCGACGCGCCCGCCGACTGCACCGTGTTGTACAGCTGGCTGAGCTGCTGGATGGGGTCGAACAGATTGCTCAGCAGCAACACGAACGCCACCACCGTGCCCTCGCTGACCGAGCCGCGGTGGGCCAGCCAGCCACCCACGCCCACCATCAGTGCCACGGCGAACACCCCGACGAACTCGATGAAGCCGAAGTACCACACGCTGATGCGCACCGCGTGCAGGTGCGATCCGTACAGCGACCGGTTGGTACCGAAGAAGCGCCGGGTCTGCTCACCCTCACGGTGGTAGGCCTGGATGACCCGCACCCCGGCGATCGACTCCTGCAGGGTCGACAGGTTCTGGCCCACCTTGTCGCGCACGTCGAGGTAGGCCTGGTGCGACTGGCGCTGGAACCGCACCGATGCAGCGATCACCACGGGCAGGATGAGCATCACGGCCAGCAGCAACTGCCAACTGGTGGCCGCCATCACCACCAGCGTCACCGCCAGCAGCAACAGGGCGCTGACGAACTGCAGCAAGCCCCACTGGATGAGTTCGGCCATGCTCTCGATGTCGGCGGTCATGCGAGCCACCAGCACACCGGCCTTGTTGCGGTCGAAGAAGGCCATCGACTGCGCCTGCAGCCGGTCGAACACGCGCACCCGCAGGTCGCGCAGGAAGCCTTCACCCGCCTGGTTGATGGCGAGGTACTGCAGGCGCGAGGCGATGTAGCTGACACCCACCACCACCAAGTAGGCGATGACGCACAGGTTCAGCACCTTCGCGTTGGGGTCGAGCAGGCCGTGGTCGGTGGCGACGAGCACCAACACCGGGCCCGCCACGGTACACAGGGTGACGATGGTGACGTAGGCAATGGCCTTCCACACCGTGGTGCGATACGGCGCGGCGAACTCGAGCGACCGGCGAACCACGTTGCGGGTCTGGTTCCGGTCGAGGCGGTCCTCGTCGCTCACCACGGCGCTGTACACGTCACCCCACCCCCTTCACGGTGGGCAGGTCGTCATCGTCGACCTCGGCTTCGAGCGCGGCGAGCACCTCGCGATAACGCGAGCTCGATGCCAGCAACTCGTCGTGGGTGCCGCTGGCCGCCACACGCCCGCCGTCGACGAGCACGACGCGATCGGCCAGCGCGATGGTGCCGGCGCGATGGGCGATGACGATGGTGGTGCGACCCTCCATCACCGTGGTCATCGCCTCGCGGATCTCGTGCTCCTTCGACGGGTCGACCGCGCTGGTGGCGTCGTCGAGCACCAGCACTCGCGGGTCGGCCAGGATGGCGCGGGCGATGGCGATGCGCTGGCGCTGGCCACCGCTCAGCGAGAAGCCCCGCTCGCCGATCTGGGTGTCGTAGCCCTCGGGCAGCGCGGTGATGAAGTCGTGGGCGCCCGCCAGGCGGGCGGCGGACTCGATGTCGGCCAGCGCAGCGTCGGGCCGGGCGAAGGCGATGTTGCCGCTCACCGAGTCGTTGAACAGGAACGTGTCCTCGAACACGATGCCCACGGCCCGGCGCAGGTCGCCCAGCGTGAGCGACCGCACATCGACGCCGTCGATCGACACACTGCCGGCCTGCACGTCGTAGAAGCGGGCGAGCAGCCGGGCCACGGTGGACTTGCCACTCGCCGTCTCACCCACCAGCGCCACCGAGGTGCCGGGGGCGATGTCGAGCTCGAACCCGTCGAGTACCGGCGCGGCAGGGTCGTAGCCGAAGCGCACGTCGGCGAAATGCACCGCACCGTTGGGTCGCTGCTCGGGCAGTCGCTGCGGCACTGCGGGGTCGACCACCTCGGGGACGGCCGACAGCACCTCGTCGACCCGCAGCAACGCGGCCGCGGCGCGCTGGGCGAACGCCACCGTCATGCCCAGGTTGCGCAGCGGGTACACCAGCAGCGCGATGTACTGCAGGAACTCGATCATCTGGCCCAGGCTCATCGTGCCGTCGAGCACCCGGTGGCCGCCGATGCCCAACACGGCGATGAGCCCCAGGTTGGGCAGCAGGTCGAGGGCGGGCAGGAAGTTGCTGCGGATGCGGGCCGCCTGCAGCGACTCGCGCTGGATGTCGTCGGCCTCCACCCGCAACTTCGCGGCCTGCACACCCTCGGCCCCGAAGCCCTTCACCACCCGCACCCCGGCGACGCTCTCCTCCACCACGGTGGCCAACTGCGCCTGCTCGGCCTGCACGGCCAGCACCGCCGGGTGGATGCTGCGCGAGAAGCGTTGGGCGAGGAGGTTCACGAGCGGCAGCGGGGCCAGGGCGACGAGGGCGAGCAGCGGTTGCGAGGTGAGCAGCACCACCACGACCGCCACCACCATCGCCAACTGCGAGGTGGTGATGGGGATCATCACGACGAAGCCCTGGATCTGCAGCAGATCGCTCGAGGCCCGGCTCATCAACTGACCGGTCTGGGTGCGGTCGTGGTAGCCGACGTGCAGCCGCATGATGTGTTCGAAGATCTGTTCGCGCAGCATCGTCTCGGTGAGACGGCTTTCGCGGAACGCCACCAGGCGGCGCCAGCCGGCGAACACCCCGGCGATGACCGCTGCGATCGCGATGAGCCCCGACCAGAACAGCAGCGACCCGTTGCCGATGACCGCACGGTCGACTGCCGAGCGCGTGAGCCGCGGTACCGCCACCTTGCCGGCGCTCCAGGCCAGGCCCACCAGCACCCCGACGATCAGCCCGCGACGCTGGCGACGCAGCACCGACCACAGCAGACGCCACCCAGCGCGGGTGGAGGCAACGGGGGTCGACACGGCGTTCGACTCTACGCGGCACGTCTCGGATGCTCCCGGTCAAACGCCGGGTGCGGGGTCGTTTAGCCTCTGGTCATGACCGCGCTCGACGACCAGCCCGAGACCAGCCCGTTCCTCACCGGCCTCTACGCACCGGTGCACCGCGAGGTCGACGCCCACGATCTGCAGGTGACCGGCCAGATCCCGCCGCAGTTGAGCGG
>JBEICS010000054.1:0-8850 GCA_040383925.1 Acidimicrobiaceae bacterium
AGGATCCAGGTCGATAGCGCCCGGCCAACAGACCGTTCCCGCAACAGTGTCGAGGCGGGCAGTTGCGAAGGTCGTGTCGTCATCGACCGCTGCGAGGAATCCGACGAGCGCGCCGGCAAAGTCGAGCTCACGAACGAGCCCGTCAGAAAACGTGACGCGAAGAAGTCGGCCGCCGAGGTGATCAACCTGCGTCACTCTCGCCAATTCGCTCATGTCTGAAGACTAACGGAGCGGCTCAATGGCGGACAGGGGCGCCGGCACCTGCGCGAGCGCCCAGTTCGAAAGCAGCTCTTCGCGATGGAGCCGCCGCCACCGCTCGACGAGCTGGGACGCGGTCGAGGGGAGGCGACCGCGCATGACTGAACCATCGTCGATGCGGATGATCGCCTCGTCTTCGGCGTAGATGGCATGGAAGTGCGGCGGCCGGTGGTCGGCGAAGTACATGTAGATGGCGATTCCGTAGAACTCGCTGATCCGTGGCATCGCTCCACCCTGACAGGAGGGTGTCACATCACGCCCGCGACGCGCTCGTGCCTGCCGCTGGCTTCGCTCGTCAGTACGTCCAGGGGGTGACGGAACCGTTGGTGCCGACCAGCACCACCGGCAGCGTCGCCCAGGAGGCCTCGTCGCCGCCCATGCCGGGAGAGTCGCGGGGCATGCCCGGCAGCGCCAGACCCACGGCGTCGGGTCGTTCGGCCAGCAATCGGGTGATGGCCTCGACCGGAACGTGACCCTCGACGAGGTAGCCGTCGACCTCGGCGGTGTGGCACGACGCCACATCGTCGCCGATGCCCTTGGCCGCGCGGAACGCGTCGCGTTCGGGGTCGTCGGTCACCTCGACGGTTGCACCACGGTTGCGCAGGTACACGACCCACTCGATGCAGCAGCCTCAACCAGGGTCGCGGTGCACGTCGAACCGCACGCCGGTCAACTCGGCCGATGGCGACGACGTGGTGTCGCCTGCGGTGTCGTCCGTGGTGCCGTCCGTGGACCCGCCCGAGGCACAGCCCGCGGCGCCAACGGCAAACAGTGCCAGCCCCATCAGTTGTCGTCGGCTGAGCGGTGTCATCACCCCGTACGGTAGCGACCTCCGATCAGGCCAGCAGGTCGGTGGTGGAAGAGAACGGAGGGTGGGCTCCCAGCGCAGCAGCCGGGGGTTCGGTCAGCCGTTTCGCACGGGCGACCTCGGCGTGCCGACCGGTGGCCTCAGATCTGCGTGTCGACGAGGCGCTCGAACACGAACTCGTGCTTCAGGAACGAGGTGTCGCGTTCGTGGCCGGGGATCGGCGGGATGAGGGGCGACATCTGCAGCAGTCGCCATCCGTCGACGAGTGCCGCCACCCCGGTGGGATAGGGCGGGTCGCCGGCGGGTTGCGGGCCGGTGCCAGCGGTGCCGTCGAAGAACGACCAGCCGAGCACTCGACTGTCGAGCGAGGGACTGGCCAACCACATCATCAACACCTGCTGGCGAGTGCTCATGGTGCCACCAGCGCGGCGCGGCGTTCGGTGCGGGTGAGGTACCAGTCGACGTCGAACTCGCTGTCGCCGGTGAGATGGCGCCACAGCAGCGAGCGCTGCACGGTTTCGAGCCGGTGCACCGACGGCTCGTACCAGGGTTGACCGTGACGCAGCGCGGCGGCGACCGTGCCGGGCTCCATCCGGGCGAACATGTGGTCGTCGGCCCGGTTGCGTGCCTCGAGATCGCTGGTGTTCCACAGGCGTACCTGCGGCTGGGTGGGATTGAGGCGCAACTTGCCCATCACCCGGTCGCGGCTGCCGTGGTTGGGTGCGCCGGCGTGCCACAGCCCCTGGTGGAAGATCAGCACCGTGCCGGCCGCGCCGCTGAAGTACTGCTCGCCGGTGAGGTGGTGGTAGCGGGCGACGTCGTCCATGTTCACCCGGCGCAGATGGCTGCCCGGCACGTACCTGGTACCGCCTTCGCGGGGTGCCACATCGTGGGGGAACCAGAACAGTTGGATGTCGAACGCCGGCCCCTGGTCGATGATCGCGTCGCAGTGCAGTCCCTGGGCGTGCAGGTCGCCGGCCTGCTTGATGTGGACGAAGTGGTGGTCGACCACCGGGTCGGCGCCCACCAGCGATGCGATGGCGCCGGCGATGGTAGGTACGCGCACCATCCGCCCGAACGCCGAGTCGGCGGCGTAGGCCCGACCGAGCGTGGTGCCCGATCGCGGTAGTTGCATCTCGTCGTCGTCGGACCCGGCCGCACCCGCGGTGACTCCGCGGAACTCGTCGACCCACGTGCGGTACAGGCTGGGCAGTTCGTCGAGCGCCTGCCGGTTGAGTTCGTCGGGCACCACTGCGTCGAAGCGCAGGAAGCCCTGCGCCACGAACGACGCCATCTGATCGGTGCTCAACAGGTGGGTGGCGTCCATGGGGCGGTGTGCTCCGGCTGTGGTCGGGGATGGTCGGGCGAACGCTACCGCGCAGTCGATGGTTGGCGTCTCAGCGGCGCCTGCCGCGGGCAGAGCGCACCGGACCGAGCTCGACAGTTCGAAGGTGGTGACGCTGCCGACGATGAGATGACCGGCAAGATGGGGCGCGAATGGTGAACCAGCGTGCCCCGAGGTCGGACGACGACCGGGTCGTGCCCACCGGGCGCGACCCTTTTGTCGATCTGGTGCGGGCGGGCAGCCTGGTGGTGGTGGTGCTGTACCACTGGTGCTTCACGGTGTTCGACTGGCGCGCCGACGGCCCCCATGTTTCGAACCCCATCGGCTACACCCGCGGGCTGTGGCTGCTCACCTGGGCGTTGCAGGTGATGCCGCTGTTCTTCTTCGTCGGTGGCTGGGCGACGTGGTCGGGGTGGCACGCGGCGCAGGCGCGGGGCGACACGATGGGCGAGTACCTCGTGCGCCGCCTGCGCGAGATCGCCCTTCCCGCGCTCGGGTTGATCGTGGCCTGGTGGGCCATCGCCATCGCGATGGCGGCGGTGTACGACATCGACTGGATGGGTCGGGTGATGCTGCTGGTGCTCAGCCCCCTCTGGTTCGCCGGCACCTATCTGCTCATCATCGCCGCCCTGCCGCTGTGGCTGTGGCTGCACCGCCGGTTCGGCGTACTCCTGCCGGTGTGGCTGGCGGGCGCGGCTGCGTTGGTCGACGTGGCCCGCTTCTCGCACGACGTGCCGTGGATCGGGTGGGCGAACATGTGGTTCGTGTGGGGTCTGGCGTTCGTGGTCGGCTTCTCGTACGACCAGGTGTGCGCGCTCGACCGGCGCCAGCAGCAGGCCATCATGTGGGCCGGTCTGTTCGGGCTGATCGGGCTGGTGTGGGCCGGGCTGTATCCGGCCTCGATGGTGGGGGTGCCCGGCGACAAGTTCTCGAACATGAGCCCGCCCAGCCTGGCGATCGTCGCCCTCGCCACGTTCCAGATCGGCGCCCTGGCGCTGCTGCGGCCAGCGCTGCTGGCCCGGCTCGACCGGCCCCGGTGGGTTCGGTTCCGGAGTGTGATGAACACCTACGCGATGCCGCTGTACCTGCTGCACTCCACCGGCATGGCCCTGGCGCTGTACGGGTTCTGGCGGCTGACGGGCAAGCGCGCCGACAACCTCGAGATCTCGGGCCTGTGGTGGGCCACCCGCCCGCTCGCCGTTCTCGTACCGCTGCTCATCACACTGCCGCTGCTGTGGGGCTACGGCCGACTGCGCTCGCGATCGAATCCCCGTCCGCTCCCTGCGCCGCAGGCAGGATGACGACATGAGCAGCACACCACCGCAGGGGTGGCCACCACCGAACCCGGCTGCGGCCGGCAGGTCCGGTCGGCAGGTGCGACCTGAACGCCGGCGCCTCGGCTGGGCCCTCATCGGTGTCGGTGCAGTCATCGCTGTGGTCGCACTGTTCACTGCAGGTCGCGACGTGTGGCGTGGCGTGGCCGCCTTCGAACGCACCACCATGCCCGGTTCGGTCACCATCGACTGTCGTGCGGGTGAGGAGTGGCGGGTGGGCCCGGCCACGGGATCGAGCTCTCAGTTCGGCCCGTTGAACGTGACCACGTCGAACGCACCGCTGCCGATCGAGGCGTCGGTCGTGCTGGGTGGTACGTCGGTGCCGGTGGGGCCGATGCAGGATGGGCAGGAGACCTTCGAGTACTTCGGTTCCACCTACACCGCGCTGCTCACGTTCGAATGCCCCACTGATGGAGCGGCGGTGGTGTCGCTCGCCGGCCCGGACGGGCTGGGTGCAGCGGTCTTCCCGTCGTTCTGGAAGACCTTCCGGTCCCTCCTGGTGCTGGGTGGTGCGATGGTGGCGGCGCTGGCCGCAGTGGTGCCGGGCATCGTGCTGGCTGTGCGGCACCGCCGCTCGCGCGAACAGCGGGCGTAGTCCGCCGGCCGTCAGGAGACGGTGAAGACGGCGACGTGGGCGTACTGGTCGGGATCGGTGCGGTCGTCGTCGGCGTAGATGGCCACGTCGACCAACCGCAGGTCGTCGATCCTTCCGCTGCCGAGCAGGCGATCAAACGCGGCGCCGAACCCGTGCGACGCGTAGTGCGCAGCGTTTACCCCGATTGCGCATCGGCCACCGGGCCGCACGATGGCGAGCAGCCCGTCGAGCACCTCGGGCCCGAGGTGGCCGTGGGTGAACGTGCCGACGCTGATCAGCCCTGCGTACGACCCGGGCACCATTGTCAACGTCTGGGTGAGATCGGCTGCGACGAGGTGGCGGTATACCGGCTCGCCGTCGTGCACCTTGCGTGCCGCCTGCTGCAGCATCTCGGGTGAGATGTCGAGGCCGTCGATGATGACGGGCCGATAGCGGACCAACGCCTGGCCGACGACACCAGTACCGCACCCCACATCGGCGACCGCCTCACCGGCCCCGACGACGGGCAGGCAATGCTCCGCGAACACGGCAGCGACCCGCTCGTGGTAGCGGTAGCCGCTCTCGGCGATGAAGTCGACCTCGTAGGTGGCGGCCCACCGGGCGTAGAGCGACCGGTTCGCCTCGGGTCCGTCGAGCGCGTACGCCGCGGCGAGCAACTCGTCGACCGGTTCGCTGTCGCCCAGTGCATCGTCCACGTGCACATCTTGACTGACACCACCGTGGGTGCCACGTGTCGACGCCAGTGAGCTGTCGGCCGAGGGGCGATTTCCGCTCGGGTTCGCTCGCTGTCGTCATTGAGTCGACCAACGAGGAGGTTCGAGGATGGCGGTGTGCACCTGGTGCAGCGGAGAGATGACGAACGGGGTCTCGTGCACGGTGGAAGCCCTCCATCTGTACGGCATCCGGATGTCCTTGGCGCCATACTGGCCGTATCCGGGCGACCTCGCCCGAACGTGCGGCGACTGCGGTGTACATCCCGGTGGCTTCCACCACCCGGGATGCGACCTGCAGCGCTGTCCCCGCTGTGCCGGGCAGCTCATCAGTTGTGGTTGCCGGTTCGACGAGGACCTGTTCGACGATGACGACGACGATCTCGATTACCTCGGCTGAATCAGCGACCGGAGCGCTCGGAGAGAGCGGGCGCGACCCGGACCGAGATGCCGTCAGCCCACGACGCGGACGGTGCCGGCCACCGGGTCGACCTCGACAGTGGCGCCGTCGGGGATCTCGTGCAGCGCACCCGGCGCACCCACGACTGCGGGGATGCCGAGTTCGCGAGCCAGCACAGCGGCGTGGCTGAGCGCGCCACCCTCGGCCGTGACGATGGCTCCGGCCAGGGTGAGCACCATGTTGAACGCCGGGGTGGTGCAGGGCACCACCAGCACATCGCCCGGTTCCATCTGGGCCAGGGCGTCCTCGGGGTTGCCTGCCAGCCGAGCGGTGCCGCGGTAGGAGTGTTGCCCGATGCCCACGCCCGCGAGGCCGGTGGTCTTCATCTCGCCGTCGAGACCTGCCTCGGCCATCACCCGCTGCACGGCGCCGACGATGCGGGCCATGCCGCGGGGCAGTGCCTCCAGCGGCGGGACGGGCTCGACGGTTCCGATGCGCCGTGGAGCATCGTCGATGTCGACCTCCTGGCGCCAGCGCTGGCGGGCCGCCAGTTCGTCGGCCGACGGCCCGGTGCCCGCGAGTGCAGCGGCCACCTCGTCAGGTGCCAGTTCGAGCGCGTGCTCGGCCCGGTGAGCACGGCCGGCGGCGACGAGA
This sequence comes from Acidimicrobiaceae bacterium, assembly GCA_040383925.1. Lineage (GTDB taxonomy): Bacteria > Actinomycetota > Acidimicrobiia > Acidimicrobiales > Ilumatobacteraceae > VFMC01. The sequence continues at coordinate 6,105 of JBEICS010000054.1, forward strand.
CGGCGTCCCACCTCGAGCAACGCCAACCGGATGAGCCCCAGGGGCCACTCGAGGGTGTGCGGTCCGTTGTCGTCGCGCAGGTCCATGGCGGCCCTGGCCTCGCCGAGCAGCAGGTCGAACTCGTCGCGGTGCGTGGCGGGCACGCGCTCGCGCACGGCTGCGGTGCGTGCCGCCAGTGCCTCGGCCGCGCGTGCGGCACGGGCGCTGTCTTCGCGGGCCGACATGATGGTGTTCAGCAGCACGTCGGGCGCTTCGGCCAGGGTGAGGCCGTCGATGTCGTAGCGCGACACGATGAGCCGGCCACGCAGGCGCAAGAACGCGTCGAGGTCGGCGGCCACGACGGGCGACACGGCGCGCAGTTCGTCGATGGTGGCGGGTGTGGCCCCGGTTGCCTCGACCGCTTCACGGATACGGCGCAGCACCCGCTCGGCCTCGGCAGTCGAGGGTGATGCGCCCTCCAGTAGCGGGATGACATCGGCCGCGGGGAGACCCCATCCGGCTGCGCCGTCGAGCAGAAGGCCGATCGGGCCCAGGTCGTACAGGTGGAGCCGGAAGTGAGCCTGCCACATCGTGAGCGAGTGCTCGAGGGTGCGGCGCACATGGGCGACGAGTTCGTCCCGGGACAGGGCGGTGAGATCGACGTCCTGGATGGCCAGGTTCGCGCGCTCGTACTGCTCGCGTGTGCCGCCCGGGGCCTTCCAGTCGGCCAGGACCTGGCGCCAGGGTCGCTCGTCGAGCACCCGCTCGGCGATGGCCCGCCGGCGGCGCATCTCGGGGTGCAGGCGGATGGCCAACTTCAACAGCGGTAGTGGCGGCAACTTCGACGCCGGCTTGTCGGGGTTGATGAGCGGTCGGATGCGTGAGTAGGAGAGGCCGTTCACGAACCGGAAGTCGAGGGCATCGAGCGGTGCACCGAGTTCGATGAAGCCGGCCCGGGTTCCCGCTGCGGTGCCGATCGTCTGGATGTACTGGCTGATGAGCGTGGCCGGCCGGTTCACGTGCGACCGGTCGAGGTTCCAACCGCCGGGCCCGGGCGGGGTCCAGTCGAGCGGGGTGTCGAGATCCATCACTGTCTCCTCATCGGGTGAACCGGGGTGCGTCGGGTCAGCCCAGCGTGCGGCCGGGCAGGCGGTGATCCGATACTCGCACGCAACGGTTGGTCATCGTGCCGATGCCCTCGATCTCGGTGGTGACGAGGTCGCCGTCGGCGATGGCGGCCTGCCGACACCCGCATCAGGCGGCGCTACGCGAGTATGCAGCCGTGCGCACCCCTCACCTCGTCCTGCTGGCTGCTGTCGTGATGGCCGGAGCCGCGTGCGGCAGTTCCGATGCCGACCCTTCCGTCGGCAGTTCGAACACCACCGGCACGACGGTGACGACCCCATCGACCGAGGCGTCCTCCACCACCGACGCCGTGTCGACCAGCAGCACCGACCTGCCCACCACCACCGAGTCGACCGCGCCCGGCACCACGCTGGCGCCCGACAACCGCTTCACGCCGGGGTGCATCGAACGCGGCCCCAGCCGGGCGCCGCTTCCGGCCGCGCCGCTGCCCGACACGCTCGGCCCGCTCGGCGCCGCACCCGTGGTCGACATCGCCTTGCCCGGAGTGAACATGCCCGACGGCACCACCGACTGGTCGCGCACCTCGGCGATCGCCATTCCCGGCGGGGTGCTGCTGTGGTTGATGCCCTACAACTCGCCCACTGACGTGGGCATGGTGGCGGCGGTCGATGCCGATGGAGCGATCCGCTGGCAGCGCTGCCTCGACTGGCGGCCGATGCGCGTGTTCGCCGACGCGCGCCCGGAAAGTGGCGAGGCCCTCGTGCTCTGGTTCGACAACACATCGCCCGGCGGCTTCGAACCGCGGTGGGAGGTGTGGTCGCTCGCTGACGGGCAGGTCACCCGCTCGCTCGATGACGTGGTGGCCGCCTCGGGCATCACCGGCGAGGTGGCGGGGTACCGAACCGCCCTGTACGGCATCGCGCTCGACGACCTGCTCTTGGCCCCTGCGGTCGACGGCAACATCGACATGTCGGTCGACTCGCTGCTGCGCATCGACCTGGCCACCATGACGGCGTCGACTGTGGCGATGCCGCCGGTCGCCCTCACCGGCTACGGCGACGATTTCGCCACCCTGCCCGATGGCCGACTGGTGGCGTTCGGCCCGCAGGTGCTCGGCGCCGTGCGTGCGGTCGCCGCAGTGCAGGAGGGTGATGGCTGGAGCACCGACCCGGCTGCGTTGCAGGCCGCCCGGCCGGCGGTCGTCGAGTTCGGTCCGTACCTCGACGGTGGCGACCAACCCCTGGTCGGCATCGACGCGTTCGGGACCGAACTGTGGCGGCGAGTCGACCTGAACTCGATCAACGGCGAAGGGTTCCGGGTGGCGCTCGACGGCGACATTGCCGTGGCCAGCACCTGCGGCCCGCGCGACACGAGCGGCAACGACTGGTGCCCCGACGCCGCCGTGGAGGGCGTCGACGCTCGCACCGGGCGCACCGTGTGGCGGCTCGACGGCAATTACGGGGTGTCGATCGTGGCCGATGGCGTGGCGCTGATCGCGGGCCCGTTCGACTCCGATCCGTCCACCATCGAGCCGGCGGTCTGGACGATGATCGACACGGCGACCGGTCGCCAGGTTGCCGACGACCAGCGCTGGGGCGATCCGTACAGCTTCGGCATCGGCTGTTGCGACAGCCCGAACAGGGCGTGGGCCGACCACGGCGTGGTGTTCACCGTCGACGAG
>JBEICS010000055.1:0-8848 GCA_040383925.1 Acidimicrobiaceae bacterium
CGTGGTGGTCGAGCCGGATGCCCCCGTCGTCGTCGCTGCGGCGACCACCGTCGATTCAGGGCCTTCCGCGGTCGAAGGTGCCGCGTCGGCACCGGCCGAGGCATCGGCGTTGGACTCCGACCCGGGGCAGGGTGGCGCGCCCGATGATCCGGACGATGCCCCCGAGCCGGCTCCGGTCGTGACCACCACGGTGACCGTGCCGCCCTCGACGGTGCCGCCGGCGACGGCGCCCTCGTCCCGTCCGGCGCCGACCACGACGATGGCTCCGACGACGGTGCCGCCCACGACGGTGGCTCCGACGACGGTGGCTCCCACGACGGTGCCGCCTACGACGGTGCCGCCCACGACGGTGCCGCCCGGTGACGACCGGCTCTCGGGTGTGTACCTGCTCGGAGCGCCGACCGCCGGCGACACGAAGCGGCCGGACCACTTCGTGATCGAGCAACGCGAGCCGCAGCACGGGAAGGTGCCCAACTTCGATGCCGACCACGACGATCTGCCCGGCATCACCCTGTCGGGGCACGAGAAGGACGGCGACGGATCCAAGGGCGACGACGATTCCGGCCACGGATCCAAGGAGGGCGACGATGTCGTCCGCTTCGTGCTCGAGGCGCCCGACGGGGTGACGATCGACGGGCGGCTGTACACGCTGCTGTTCGCCCGGGCACTCCCCGAGGACGAGCGTTCGGCCGACGAGGCGAGGGGTGAGCTCGAGGTGTCGCTGATGATCTGCGACCGCAAGGGCATCGCCTGCAAACAGATCGACCGTCAGTGGGCCGACTTCGTGTCGCCCGCCGACGACCGGTGGCCACACTCCGTCGGATCCGGCACGTTCGCCAAGGTGGGCATCGACTTCGGGGTCCACCAACTGCGCCTCGACCCCTCGCTGCGCTTCGAGGTGTGGGTGGAACTCGCCGAGTCGAGCAAGGACGACGTCGCGCTCGCCCTCGACACCGACTTCGCGCCGGCCAGCCTCCAGGTCTGGTGATCCCACGCCCGTCCGCCTGCCGGACGGCGCCGGTAGGCTCGTCAGACCCATGACGCAGCAGCACCCCGATCTGGCGGCTGAGCAGGCGTACATCGATCACGCCTACCACTGCCTCGAACTGAGTCGAACCGACGCCTGGAAGCTCCGTGAGCTGAGCGAAGCCACCCTCGGTGGCACGTTCCAGGCCCGCTACGAACGCGACGTGTTCGACGAAGCGCTGCTCAACCGGCTCACCACGCTCGATCTGGGCGACGCGGCACTGGTGTTCGGGCGCATCGACCGGTTGACCGACAACCCCGAGGGGGTCGAGAGCTTCCACATCGGTCGCCTCGCGGTGGCCGACGCCGACAGCGAGCCCGTCGTGGTCGACTGGCGTGCTCCGGTCGCCGAGCCGTTCTACCGCGCCACCGGTCGCCAGCCGATGGGTCTGGTGCGGCGGCGTCACTTCGCGGTCGAAGGCCGTCGCCTGCTCGGGCTCGAGGACGAGATGTTCGGCGAGGGCCACCTCGGGGTGGTGGGCGACGAAGGCCTCGCCAGCCCGGTGGCACCAGGCAACCTGCGCGGCTATTCCACGTTGCTCACCGCGCTGAATCGTGGTCGCACCGGCCAGCTCGGCGACATCGTCGCCACCATCCAGGGCGAGCAGGACGAGATCATCCGCAGTCCGCAGGCGGGCGTGCTGGTGGTGCAAGGTGGTCCCGGCACCGGCAAGACCGTCGTCGCGCTGCACCGTGCCGCCTATCTGCTCTACACGTTCCGCTTCCCGCTCGAGGACCAGGGCGTGCTCGTCATCGGTCCGAACCGGGTGTTCCTCCGCTACATCGAGCGGGTCCTGCCCTCACTCGGTGAGGCCGGTGTCGAGCAGGTGGTGCTCGCCGACCTCGTGCCCGACGTCGAGTGGGCCCGCTTCGGTGTCGACCCGGCCGAGTCGGCACTCACCGCTCGGGTGAAGGGCGACATCCGCATGGCCGACATCATCGACAAGGCGGTCACCGATCGTGAGCGGCCGTTGCGGGCCGACCTCGTGGTGCCCTTCCGGTCGGGCTACGTGCGCCTGCGGGCCGACGAGTCGGCGCGCATCGTTCGCGCCGCGCAGCGCCGCTTCCGTCGTCACAACGCGGCGCGCAAGTGGTTGGAGGGCGAGGTGTGGGCGGCCATGGCGGCCACGTGGCGCGACGGCTCGGCCGATCCGTCGTCGGTGAAAGACGCGGTGCGGTCGCTGCCCGAAGTTCGCGAAGCCCTCGAGCGCATGTGGCCGGTGCTCACGCCCGCCCAGTTGCTGCACGACCTGTTCGGGTCGAAGGCGCTGCTGAAGCTCGCAGCATCGACGGTGTTCGGCGAGGCCGAGTACCTGTCACTCCACCGGCCCCGTTCGGCCGACGTCGCCGAGGTGCGTTGGAGCGAGCACGACGTGGCGTTGCTCGACGAGGCCCGCAACTACCTCGGGCCGCGCCCGGTGCGCCGCGGCTCCGTCCCGGGTGAGGGCGCCGACCCCGACGAGATCCGCACCTACGGGCACATCGTCATCGACGAGGTGCAAGACCTCACCCCGATGCAGTTGCGCATGGCGTCGCGCCGCTCGCTGAACGGCAGCATGACCGTGGTGGGCGACATCGCCCAGGCCACCGGCGCGCTGGCGCCCGACAGCTGGGACGACGTGCTGGCCCACCTGCCCGACAACCGCCCGTCAAGGGTGATCGGCCTCAGCGTCGGCTACCGCATCCCCGACCTCATCATGGAGTTGGCCAACCGCGTGATGATGGCGGCCACGCCGTCGTTGCGGGCACCCGTCAGCGTGCGCGCCGGCGACGAGCGGCCCGAGTTCGTGGCCGTCGCACAGCCCGCCGGTCTGTTCGGGGCAGTAGCCGCTGCCACCGCCGACCTGGTCGACGCGCTGCCCGGTGGCAGCATCGCCGTGGTCACACCCGACGCACTCGTCGACGAGGTGTCGGCCGCCCTCGAACGGGCCGGCATCGAGCACGGCCGGGCCACACGTCAGGGCCTGAATGTCGGCACCACGGTGGTGCCGGTCAGCGTGGTGAAGGGTCTCGAACTCGACGGTGTGGTTGTGGTCGAGCCGGCCGCCATCGTGCGTGCCGAGTCGCAAGGCCTGCGGGCGCTGTACGTGGCGCTCACCCGCAGCACGCGCCGTCTCACGGTCGTGCACGCCGAGGCGCTGCCGCCATCGATGCGCTGAGCGCCGGTCAGCCCAGGTAGGCGTCGACCAGCACGACGAGGTTGCGTGCCGATTTGTCGGCGTCGGCCGCTCGCTTGTACTGCACGGCGCGCTGGAACCGGTCGACCTGCTGCTCGAACCCGTCGATCAGATCGGGCCGGCTGGCCGCCACCTCGTCGCGCACCGCCTGCCAGAGGGCGGTGAGTCGTTCGACCGCTGCCCTGGCGTCGCCACCGTCGACCATCAGGCCGCCGACGCTCTGGCCCTCGACCACCATGCGCGGCAGCAGATCGACCGCACCACCGGTTGGCAGGGTGGTGGTGACTGCGATGGTGGTGGTGACGACGAGTTCGGTGTCGTAGGTGGTGGGCGAACAGGCACCGGCCCCGAGCGCAGCGACGCCGAGTGCGACGGCCGCCCCGAAGCGAGCGACGGGCGACATCAGGCCGTGACCAGGATGCGGGCGCTGGCGAAGGCGCTGAGGCCGATGGTGGCGCCGTTCATCGACACGGTGAGCGTGCCGTCGGGCGATGCCGCAGCGAGCACGCCATCGTTACCCGGGGTGATGCTCGACTGCTCGAGGAACTCGAGCAGTCCGGGTGTGAACTCGAGTTCCTCGGGGATGCGGTTCACGACGAACCGCTGCCCGACGGCGATGGTGCTGAGCGGCCGCGAGGCGGGCGCGTCGTAGGGCGAGCCCGGGATGGGGTTGCCGTGCGGACAGGTGGTGGGGCTGCCGAGCACCCGGTCCATCGCCTGCTCGACCGAGTCGCTCATGATGTGCTCCCACTTGCCGGCCTCGTGGTGGGCGTCGGCCCACGACAGCCCGAGCATGTCGGTGAGGAATCGTTCGGCCAGTCGGTGACGACGCACCACCCGCTGGGCCAGCACGAGGCCTCGGTCGGTGAGCACGATGGAGCCGTCGGCGGTGGAGACGAGTTGCTCGGCCTCGAGCCGGCGGATCATCTCGCCGACTGCCTGCCGGCTCACCTGCAGGCGATCGGCGATACGCGCGTTGATGACGTCGACGTCGTCTTCGTGCAGTTCGAAGATGCACTCGCAGTACTCCTCGAACGCAGGGTGGTGCTCTCCGGAGGCCGGCATGCGCTTCAGGCTACCGTGGCCGGTCGGAGGGGCCGCGGCCGCGGATGCGGTTGAGCCACGCCTCGGCCTGGCGCAGCCGTCGCTCGAGCTGGTCGGTGGTGGCGGCACCCACGGCGGCCACGTTCGAGAGCCGGTTCATCTCGGCGTTCACCTTGCCGTGCGACAGTCCGGTGAGGTCGACGAGCCGCTGCGCGACAGCGGCGTTGCGGGTCCGCAGGTCCTGCTTCACCTCGGCAACGCTGCGGCCGAGGTCGCGCGACCAGCCGGCATCGGTGGGGATGTCGGGCAGCAACAGGTCGAGCAGGCCGTCGAGTTCGGGGTCGGCGTCGCCGGCGGTCAACTGCTCGGGTTCGTCGTCGTACGCGACGCCATCGGGCGTGACGGCGCTGATGCGCATCCCGGTGGCGACGGCGCTGAGCACCGAGAACAGCGAGAGCTGCTCGGGCTCGAAGGCCTCGACACCACCGGTGGTGTCGTCGGCCCGGTCGGGGCCCTCGGGATCGTCGTCGTGCGGCACCGGTGGGCGCAGCACGTGGCGGCGCGCCTCGGCGATCTGGAAGGCATGGGTGCGCAGGCGCGGGTCGTCGGGCAGGAACACGTAGGCCTTCTGCGAACCGCGGTCGGCCTGCCAGCGCACGAACCGGCCCACCGCCTGGCGGAAGAACAACTCGGTCGTCACCGTGGTGGCGTACACGCCCACGCGCAGGCGCGGGATGTCGACCCCTTCGCTCACCATCCGCACGGCCACCAGCCAGGGTGCGTCGGACGTGGCGAACCGGGCGATGCGGTCGGAGGCGGTGGGGTCGTCGCTCACCACCACCTCGGCGGGCACGCCGAAGTGTCGACGGATGAGGGCGGCGATGCCATGGGCGTGGGCCTGGTCCATGGCGATGACCAGACCGCCGGCGTCGGGCTGCCCGTTCGGCATCGTGCGCAGCGACATCAGCCGGTCGTGGGCCTGACGCAGCACGGCGGCCAGCCAGTCGCCGTCGAGACTGAGTGCCGTGCGCAGCCGCTGCGACATGCCGTCGCGGGCCAGCTCGTCGTGGAAGTCGGCGCTCACCACGCTGCCGTCGGGGGCGCTCCACTCCATCACCCCGTCGAAGCGGGGGAAGTAGACCGGCCGCACCACACCGCCGTCGCGCAGCGCGTCGGCGTAGCCGTAGGTGTAGTGGCTGAGCGCTGCGTCACCCTCGGCGGTGACCTGGTACTCGACGAACGGGATGGAGGCGGTGTCGCTGCGGAACGGGGTGCCCGACAGGCACAGGCGGCGGTGGGCGGTGTCGAAGGCATGGCGCACCGAGTCGCCCCAGGCCCGCTCGTCGCCGGCATGGTGGATCTCGTCGAGGATCACGAACGCGTCGTGGGCGAGCCCGCGCAGCGCCTTGGCGGTGCCTGCCGTGGCGAGGTGCTGATAGGTGGTGACCAGGCCGTGCACGTCGCGCGCCAGGCCGCCGGCAGGCGACCAGTCGGGGTCGAGCTCCAGTCCCAGGCGGTGGGCGGCGAGGGCCCACTGCATCTTCAGGTGACTCGTCGGCGCCACCACGATCAGGCGCCGCCGCTGCTGGGCGAGCGCCCACCGGGCGCAGGTGAGGGCGAACGTCGTCTTACCGGCGCCAGGCGTGGCGACGGCCAGGAAATCGGGTCGCTCATGGCTGCTGAACAGGTCGAACGCGGCTCGCTGCCAGTGGCGCAGCCGCACCGTGGGGTGCTCGTGCAAGCCGGGCTGGGCCGGGACGCGGAGCGGTTCGGTCGACGACATGGGGCCGTTCAGTCTGGCAGTGCACGAGGGAACAAACACGCCGCCGGGAAAGTGCTTGCCGAAATCGGGGTTTCCCGAACGATCACCTGCGAGAGGAGTCCTCATGAACCACCCCGCGACGAGCGACGACCGTACGACCACCGCCACACTCGGTGTGCCGACCGACCCCGAGGCGAGTGAGGATCTCTCGACTCGCACCGGTGCCGGTGTCGTGCTCGTCGGCAGCGACGAGGCTCGCCAGCAGGTTCGCGACCTCCTCGGGGTCGCCGTGATGACCGAACTCGTGTCGTGGCAGGATCTGCCGGTGGGCCCGGCCGTCTGTGTCGACGCCGACCGTTTCGTCCACCTGTCGACGGGTGGCCTGGCAGCACTCGCCGGCGCGGTGCTGGCCGGCAGCGACGTGGCGGTCCCGTCGTCGAACATCGGCATCTGGCCGATGTGTGGCTTCTACCCGCCACGGGGCGCCGCCGGTGCCGACGAGCTCGAGGCCCATGCGGCTGCGATCGCCGGTCGGGTGAGCGAGCACTCCGTCGATGCGTCGTTCCCGCTCCCTGCAGTGTTCGCGTCGGCCGATGCGAGCCGCATCCGTACCCGGCCCCTGCTCGTGGGCGATCTGGGCGAGTGCGCCGATGTGGTGGCGAGCGTGTGGTGCCACCACCGCGAGACGCCGTTCATCAGCGCGACGATGATCGTGAAGAACGAGGCGGCACGCATCGAGAACGCCATCGCTGCTGCCCAACTGGTGGCCGATGAGGTGGTGGTGTACGACACCGGCTCCACCGACGACACCGTCGAACTGGCCCGAGCCATGGGTGCCGCCGTTCGCCTCGGCTACTGGGACGACGACTTCGGGCGGGCCCGCAACGAGGCCTGGGCCATGATGCGCGGCGACTGGAACTTCGTCGTCGACGCCGACGACACGGTGGAAGCCACGCCCGAGCAGGTCGCCGAGGTACGTGAGCTGCTCCGCGGAGTGCCCGCCGACATGGTGGTGTCGCTCCCCGTGAAGAGCGTGCACAACGAGGTGTCGGGCATGGTCCTCAGCGGGATGATCCAGCGGCGGATCTTCCCCCGGCACATGCACTGGCGGAACCGCATCCACGAGGTCGTGATGCGACCCGACGGCATGCTGCCCGAGGAGCTGCGTTTCGAACAGATCGCCGTGATCCACTGGGGCTACACGGTGCACAGCGAGGAGCGGTCGGCGCGCAACCTCCGGATCGCCGAGAAGCGGCTCGCGGAGTCCGATGGTTCGGCGAGCAACGGTCTCGACCTGTACGAGTACGGACGAGCACTGCAGTACGCGGGTCGGATCGAAGAGGCGCTCGACACGTTCTCGCAGGTGATCGATGAGTACACCGAAGGGCCGGCCTTCGTGCTGTCGACGTTGCTGACCGCCTGCCTCTGGTGCGACACCGACCGGACGATGAACGTGCCTGCACTCCTGCGGCCCATCGCCGACGGGCATCAGGACCCTGCTGCCCGCGGTGCGGCGCGATGGGTGATGGCGACCTCGCTCGGCGAGCCCGAGGTGGCGCTCGAGATGCTCACCGGGCTCGAGTCGGTGCAGTACTACAACTTCGTCGCCTCGGCCGATGAGGTGCGGGCGCTCCATGTGTTCATGGCAGCCCTGGTGGGCGACCACGACCTCGCGGTCCGCCAACTCGCGTTGATGAGCGAGCCGACCAAACAGGAGTCGACCTGGTGGGCGGCATCGATGGCGGTGAAGGCGGGCGACACCCGCATCGCCCGGCACCTCGTTGCAGCCGTCGGTGTCGACGAGTTGGCCTTCGTGGTGTGCGCACTCGCCGGAGGACCTGCCGACGGCAACCAGGAGTTGGCCGGTGCCCTCGTCGAGCGTTTCGGCCTCCAACCGCAACTCGCGGTGTACCTGTCCCAGGTGAGCGCGCGAGGTGGATTCTTCGCCGCGCTCGATGCCCGGCTGCGGCTGGCAGAGGCAGGGCAGCTCGAGGTCGGCGATCCGCTCGAACGTCTGCTCGACGGCACGTACGGCGACGCGGCCGACCAGATGTTGGCGGCCCTCGTGCTCGACAGCCTCGAACCGGTGGCACCGACGCGCAGTCTGGCCGTAGGCCCCGGCATCGCCACCGACCACATCGACGACGTGCTCGGCGCCGTGGCCCGTGTGCTGCCCCAGCAGCTCACCGAGGCCGCCTCGGCGCTCGCCACCTCGCCAGAGCGTGGCGCGGCAGTGGCCAAGGCCCTCGACGGGCTGGACGGCCTCAGCAGCTGAGGCTGCTCCCGGTATCTCTGGCACACCCGCCACGTAGCCTCTGCTCGTGGCCGATCATCCGGTGCTCGAGCGGTTCTCGCCTGCGGTGCGGGCGTGGTTCGCCGCGTCGTTCCCCGAACCCACCGCGCCCCAGGTGCAGGGCTGGCCGCACATCGCGGCCGGTGAGCACACGCTCATCTGCGCACCCACCGGCTCGGGCAAGACCCTCACCGCGTTCCTGGCCAGCATCGACCGGTTGGGCACCACGCCCCCGCCCGATCCGAAGCAGCGCACGCGGGTGCTCTACATCTCGCCGCTGCGTGCGCTGGCGTTCGACGTCGAGAAGAACCTGCGCGCCCCGCTGCTCGGCATCAGCCTGGCCGCCGAGCGGTTGGGTGAGGCCTATGCCGAGCCCACCGTCGCCATGCGCACGGGCGACACCTCGGCGAAAGACCGTCAGGCACTCATCCGCCGACCGCCCGACCTGCTCATCACCACGCCCGAGAGCCTGTACCTGATGCTCACCTCGTCGGCGCGCGATGCGTTGGTGAACGTCGAGACCGTCATCATCGACGAGATCCACGC
>JBEICS010000056.1:0-8824 GCA_040383925.1 Acidimicrobiaceae bacterium
CTCGACACCACCGACTTCCATCGCGAAGCCGCCCACCGCACTCGCCGCGAGCCGTTCGGCGGCACCGAGGTCGCATTTCTCGGATGCTCCGACCTCGCTGTGTTCAAGGCGTTCTTCGACCGGTCGAAGGACGGGGTCGACCTCGAGGAGATGCTGGCAGCAGGTTCGCTCGACATCGACCGCGTGCTGGGTGTGCTGAGCCGATACCTCGGCGCCACCGACCACCGCGTCGATCGCCTGCGAGCGATGCTGCCGACGCCGTGACGCTTCCCGTCGCCGGGGTAGACCCGCTGCCGACGGCTCAGCCGGACAGGCCCGCCAACCAGCGGCGCACGTTCTCGCCGAGCGCATTCACGTCGTAACCGCCTTCCTGCAACACCACGGTGGGCAGGCCCAGTTCGCGCACGATGGCACCGCTGCGCTGGAAGCCGTCGCCGGTGACGGCCAGGTCGCAGATGGGGTCGGTGATGAACGTATCGAGACCGAGCGACACGATGACCGTGCTGGGCCCGAACGCAGCGATGCGCTCGCACGCCGAGGCCAGGGCCGACACGAAGTGGTCGTCGTCGGTGCGGGCCGCCAGCGGCACGTTCAGGTTGCTGCCGAGGCCGCGGCCCGTGCCGGTCTCGTCGGCGTAGCCGACGGTGTAGGGGTAGGCGCGCGCCGGGTCGCCGTGCAGCGACACGTATTGCACATCGTCGCGGTCGTAGAAGATCTCCTGCGTGCCGTTGCCGTGGTGGTAGTCGACATCGAGAACGGTCACCTTCGTGCCGGTGGTGGTGGCGATGTGGTGCGCCGCGATTGCGGCGTTGTTGAAGAAGCAGTAGCCGCCGTACAGCGACGTGGTGGCGTGGTGCCCGGGCGGCCGGCACAGACCGTACGCGGCCCGCTCGCCGTCGAGCACCAGTTGTGTGGCGGTGAGCGCCGTGTCGACCGCGCCACGCGCCGCCTCATAGGTGCCTTCGGTGAGCGGTGTGGTGATCTCGAAACACCACCAGCCGAGCCGGCCGTAGATGGATTCGGGTTCGTCGAGCGGTGCCATCTTGTTGCGCAACCCGGCCCGGAAGAACACGTCGGGCACCACTTCGCGGGTGCCCGGGCGCACCTGCTGATAGTCGTTCCAGCCCACTTCGAGGAACCGCATCAGACCCGGGTCGTGCACGGCCGTGATGGGCGCCGTGCCCCACTCGGTGGGTGCGAGGAACTGGTACGCCGGGTCGGCCGAGAGCACCTCGCGGATGTTCTCGGCGCGGCCGATGTGCTCGAACGGACTGTGCGCGTTCGAACCCTCGAGCTCGAGGTGGGGATCGTGCTTCAGGTGGGCTGGCGTGTAGACGACCTTCATGCCGTCATCCTGCCACGGCGACTCGGCGGCGACGGCTACGCCAGTTCCAGCTCTTCGCCCAGGTACAGCTCGCGGCAGCGGGCCCGCTGCAACTTGCCGCTCGAGGTCTTCGGCAGCGTGCCGGGCCGCACCAGCATGACGTCGCGTGGCGGCAGGCCACACACCTCGAGCGTGCGGTGGTGGATGCTGTGGCGCACGTCGTCGAGCGAGATCTCGCTGTCGGCAGCCAGACGCACCTCGGCCACCACCACCACGGTCTCCTTGCCCTTGTAGCCCTCGACACCGAACGCGATGACGTTGCCCGCGCGCACTCCGTCGAGGGTGCCGCACGCCCGCTCGATGTCTTCGGGGAACACGTTGCGGCCGCCGACGATGATGACGTCTTTGATGCGGCCGCACAGGATGAGCTGACCGTTCAGCATGTACGCGAGGTCGCCGGTGCACAGCCAGCCGTCGTGGAACAGCGCTGCGGTGGCGTCGGGCCGCTTGTAGTAGCCGGGGGTGACCGACGTGCCGCGCAGCAGCAGTTCGCCCACGTGGCGCTCGGGCATCTCCTCGCGCGTCTCGGGATCGACCACCTTCAGCTCCAACCCGGGCACTGCGGTGCCCAGCAGCGGCAGGCGGCGCACGTCGAGTTCTTCGTCGGCGTCGGCCACGGCCAGCGGCTTGGCGATGCGGTCGCGCTCGAGCACCACCCGGTCGACCGAGTCGGTCTCGAGGCCGACGTGACGCCTCGGGAACGAGGCGCCGATGGCCACCTCGGCCATGCCGAACGCGGGGAACACGCTGCCCGGCTTGAAGCCGAACGGCGCGGCCGCCTGGCAGAACGCATCAACGGCTGACGGGTCGACCGGCTCGGCACCGCTGAGCGCCAGCGTGAGGGTGGACAGATCGAGATCCTTCGCCCGCTTCAGCGCGCGGGTGGCCAGCACCCACGAGAAGTTGGGGCCCGCTGTGGCAGTCCCACCCCAGTCGCTGATCCACTGCATCCAGTTGCCCGGATGGGCCAGGAAGTCCTGCGGTGCGGCCTGCACCAGTTGCACACCACGGGTCATCGGGATCGACAGGAACCCCACCAGCCCCATGTCGTGGTAGAGCGGCAACCACGACACCATCACCTCGTCGAGGCTCAACTCGGCGGCGATGCAGCAGGCGTCGATGTTCGCGGCCAGCACCCGGTCGGGGATCATCACGCCCTTGGGCTCGCTGGTGGAGCCGCTCGTGTACTGCAGGATGACCAGGCGCTCAGAGTCGTTCGCCGGGATCTCGAGCCGCTCGCCGTTCACCTGACCGGCCACACCGGGCAGCACATTGCGCATCGGCTCGATCGGCGGGTCGCCGGGGGCGGTCTCGTAGAAGTCGGCGAGCAGATCGTCGATGAGCACCAACTTCGCGTCGCCGTGGCGGATGCGCGTACGGGTGCTGGAGATGAACTCGTCGAGCGAGCCCATGCGCATCGGCAGCGGCAGCACCATGCTGGCGCAACCCGCCAGCCAGCAGCCCTGGATGATGGTGATGAGCGACCGACTGGTGGGGCCGAGGATGGCGACGTGGTCGCCGGGCACCAGGCCGCGGGCCTGCAGGGCAGCGCCCACCACCCGCGCCTCGTCGTGGATCTGTGCCCAGGGCACGAACGCGTCGCCGGTCTCGGGGGCAACCGAGTTGCCGACGAAGCGGACACCGGTGGGCCGGTCGGCCGCCTGGATGAGGCGGTCGACGATCGAGTTCGGCTGTGGGACGGTCACCGTCATGAAGTGAAACCGTAGTGCCGACCGGCCCGTCCGTAGAATCCATGCACCATGAATGCGACCGGCGAGCAGCCCTCATCCGAGCCCCAGCAGAACGATCAGCAGGCCTTCCGCTACACCGGCGCCCTCGCCCAGCAGATCGAACTGCGCTGGCAGGACTGGTGGGACGAGCACCACACCTTCGAGACCCCCAACCCGGCCGGGCCGTTGGCCGACCCCGAGGCGCTGGCCGGCAAGCAGAAGCTGTTCGTGCTCGACATGTTCCCCTACCCCAGTGGTTCGGGGCTGCATGTCGGACACCCGCTCGGCTACATCGGCACCGACGTGTACAGCCGCTTCAAGCGGATGACCGGCTACAACGTGCTGTACTCGATGGGCTTCGACGCCTTCGGTCTGCCCGCCGAGCAATACGCCGTGCAGACCGGCCAGCACCCTGCCGTCACCACGGCACAGAACGTGGCCAACATGCGCCGCCAGCTGCGCCGCATCGGCCTCAGCCACGACCGCCGCCGCAGCATCGACACCACCGACCCCGGCTACTACCGCTGGACGCAGTGGATCTTCACCCAGATCTTCAACAGCTGGTACGACACCGACCGCAAGGTGGCCCGCCCCATCGCCGAGTTGGTCGCCGAGTTCGACGCCGGCACCCGCCCCACCCCCGACGGTCGCGCGTGGGCTGCCCTCAGCGCCGCCGAGCAGGCCGATGTGGTCGACAACCACCGCCTGGCCTACATCAGCGAGGCGCCGGTGAACTGGTGCCCCGGCCTCGGCACCGTGGTGGCCAACGAGGAGGTCACCGCCGACGGCCGCAGCGACCGCGGCAACTTCCCGGTGTTCAAGCGCAACATGCGCCAGTGGATGATGCGCATCACCGCCTACGCCGATCGACTGATCGACGACCTCGACCTGCTCGACTGGACCGACTCGATCAAGGCGATGCAGCGCAACTGGATCGGCCGCAGCGAGGGTGCCCGCGTGCACTTCGAGTCGGCAGCAGGTGCCATCACCGTGTTCACCACCCGCCCCGACACGCTGTTCGGTGCGTCGTTCATGGTGCTGGCCCCCGAGCACCCGTTGGTAGCGGCCCTCACCACCGATTCTCAGCGCGAGGCCGTCGAGGCATACGTGCGCGCTGCTCAGGCGAAGAGCGATGTGGCCCGACAGGTCGACGACAAGACCAAGACCGGCGTGTTCACCGGCAGCTACGCCGCCAACCCCATCAACGGCGCGCAGATCCCGGTGTGGATCGCCGACTACGTGCTGATGGGCTACGGCACCGGTGCCATCATGGCCGTGCCGTGCGGCGACGAGCGCGACTTCGAGTTCGCCCGCCAGTTCGGCCTGCCCATCCCCGCCATCCAGCAGCCCCCGGCCGCCTGGTTCGAGCAGCAGGGCATCGCCGTGCAGCAGGGCGACGCGCTCGACACCGCCGCCTGGCCCGAGGCGTTCACCAGCGACGCGCCCTACGTGCACAGCACCAACGCATCGCTCGACCTGAACGGCCTCGACAGCATCGCCGAGGCCAAGCGGCGCACCAACGCCTGGCTGGCCGCGAACGGCCACGGTGAGGCCACCATCACCTACAAGCTGCGCGACTGGCTGTTCAGCCGCCAGCGCTACTGGGGCGAGCCGTTCCCCATCGTGTACGACGACGAGGGCATGGCGCACGCCCTGCCCGACAGCATGCTGCCGCTGGAACTGCCACCCACCGACAGCTTCAGCCCGCGCACCTTCGACCCCGACGATGCGATGAGCAACCCCGAGAGCCCGCTCGACCGGCTGGCCGACTGGGCGCACCCCGTGCTCGACCTGGGCGACGGCCCGAAGCGCTACCACCGCGACACCAACGTGATGCCGCAGTGGGCGGGCAGCTGCTGGTACGAGCTGCGCTACCTCGACCCCACCAACACCGACCGCTTCGTCGACCCGGCGGTCGAGCAGTACTGGATGGGGCCCCAGGGCGACGGCCACCCGGGTGGTGTCGACCTGTACGTCGGCGGCGTCGAGCACGCCGTGCTGCACCTGCTGTACGCCCGGTTCTGGCACAAGGTGCTGTTCGACCTGGGCCACCTGTCGTCGAAAGAGCCGTACCACCGCCTCTTCAACCAGGGCTACATCCTGGCGGCGGCGTTCAAGGACGAGCGCGAGATCTACGTCGACGCGTTCAGTGTGGAAGAACGCGACGGCCAGTACTTCTCCGGCGGCCAGCCCGTCACCCGCGAGTGGGGCAAGATGGGCAAGAGCCTGAAGAACGCCGTCGCGCCCGACGAGATCTACGAGGCGTACGGCGCCGACACGCTGCGCCTGTACGAGATGGCCATGGGCCCGCTCGACGCATCACGCCCGTGGGAGACCCGCGACGTGGTGGGCATGTACCGGTTCCTGCAGCGCGTGTGGCGCAACCTGGTCGACGAAGACACGGGCGCCTTGCGCACCGACCTGCCGGCGTTCGACGACGCCACCGACCGGGTGCTGCACCGCACCATCGACGGCGTGCGCGCCGACATGGACGCGATGCGTTTCAACACGGCCATCGCCAAGCTGATCGAGCTGAACAACCACCTCACCAAGTTGGGCGGCTGCCCGCGTGAGGCAGCCGACCGGCTGGTGCTGATGCTCGCCCCGCTGGCACCGCACCTCGCCGAGGAGCTGTGGCGGATGCTGGGCAACACCGACACCGTCACCTACCTCGACTTCCCCATCGCCGACCCCGCGCTGCTGGTCGACGACACCGTCGAGGTGCCGGTGCAGGTGAACGGCAAGGTGCGGTCGCGCATCATCGTGGCGGCCGACGCCGACCAGGCCACGATGGAGGCCACCGCCCTGGCCGACCCGAAGGTGCAGGCCGCACTCGGCGGCAACGCACCCAAGAAGGTCATCGTCGTGCCCGGCCGCATGGTCAACATCGTCGGCTGACATCGGCCCCCGGTTGTGGGTGCAACCGAGGGAGTCCCGATGAGTGGTCCAGGTTCTATGTGGCGTTGGGGCACGCTGTCCGTACCGCTGCGACCACCCGGCCCGCGGCGGCAGCCAGATCGTTCGCTTCAGCGAGACTCAGCTCAGGAAGGTCTGCTGCGTATCGCCCGTCAATGACCCACGGATCCAGGAGATCGAGATCGTCGCGGTCGACGACTGGTGAACCTCCGATCGGATATCGGTCCAGCAACTGGTTGAGGCCATGAATCCTCGGGACCGTCAGGCCAAGGCTGAACAGACCGGCCTTCAGTGCCTTCTCGGCTGCTTGCTGAGCAAGAAATCCTGCGATGCGCAGGGCGACGCTGCCGTCCTCGATCAAGATCCGCGCCGCCGCGATGTCTTGCTCGGCAAGTGAGAACCACCGTTGCGCCGGTGTTGCATCGTCAGGTAACGATGCGCTCATACACCGTCAGACCATGGGCAGCGGGCTCGAACTCGGTCGCGCCCGGGCAGTCGCCGAAGCGAGCGAGGTCGTCGACACTGGTGACGACGAGGTCGTGCGGTGCCGCAACCCCGCGTGTCGCGCGCCGCATCTCGACCATCAGTCGTCGGCGCGCCTCACGTGGGGCATCGTCGAGTACCACCATCAGATCGATATCCGAATCAGCACCATCCGTCCCATCCGCAACGGAACCGAACAGCACGATCTTGGCCGGGTCAAAGGCCGCCACGAGTCGCTCGACCAGCACATCCACCCATTCGCGCAACGTCAAACCATCCCAAATGGCGCGGTCATCACGCACGGAGTAGGTCGTCGACGGCATCGACCTCAGGCTAACCGCCCACATCAAGGGGCTGCGACGACCAATCGGCCCTGCCCCTACCCAGTCCCGATCGGTCCCAGATGTTCGGCCAACCCCGGCACGTTCAGGCTGAGCCGGCCCCTCGGTTTTCCACGTGAGAAATGGCCGTCGGGGTTAGCCTCGGGGCATGGACGTTGCCGTCGTCGACTACCAGGCATCCGATGCGCCCGAGGCGTTCACCCGGTCGCTGCGCGAGACGGGCTTCGCCGTGCTGGTGAACCATCCCCTGCCCGAGACGCTGGTGCAGGACATCTACGACGAGTGGCTGGCGTTCTTCGACAGCGACGCCAAGTACGCCTACCGCTTCACCCCCGACGACCAGGACGGCTGGTTCGGGCCCGACGTGTCGGAGACCGCCAAGGGCAACACCGTGAAGGACATCAAGGAGTTCTTCCACGTGTACCCGTGGGGCCAGTACCCCACCGAGGTGAGCCGCAAGGCGCTCGAGTTCGCCGAACGCTCGAAGGACATCGCCAACACCCTGCTCGGCTGGGTCGAGGCCAACACGCCCGCCGAGGTGGCCGAGCAGTTCTCGGTGCCGCTCACCCAGATGATGGCCGGGTCGAAGCGGTCGCTGCTGCGCATCCTGCGCTACCCGCCGCTGCGCGGCGACGAGGCGCCGGGCGCCGTGCGGGCCGCCGCGCACGAAGACATCAACCTGCTCACCGTGCTACCCGCCTCGAACGAGCCCGGCCTGCAGGTGCTCGACCTCGCCGGCACGTGGCACGACGTCCCGTGCGACTTCGGCAGCCTCGCCATCAACTCGGGCGACATGCTGCACCTCGCCAGCGGCGGCTACTACCCCAGCACCACCCACCGGGTCACCAACCCCACCGGCGACAGCGCCACCCGCAGCCGCATCTCGATGCCGCTGTTCCTGCACCCGGCCGACGATGTGCTGCTGGCCGAGGGGCGTACGGCGTTCTCGTTCCTGCAGGAGCGCATCGCCGAACTGCGCAGCCAGGACATCAAGCAGTAGCGGGGGCCGGGCGGCGGCGTGAGCGCCGCTGGCGCACACGGCGCGCTGCTCCGGCGATGCCGTCGGGGTTCTGCACCGCGGTGATCACCAGGCCGATCGCGCCCACCAGCACGGTCCAACGACCGAAGTCGACGCCGAGCTCGTCCCAGCCGGTGTTGATGAGTTTGAACCCGATGCCGTCGGCGGCCAGGAACCCGGCCAGCACCGCACCCGACACGCTGCTGATGCCGCCCAGGTAGGCGAAGGCCAGCAGGGTGAGCGAGGCGAAGAACCCGAACGACGTGTCGCTGATGGAGCCGAACCGGTAGGCGATGAGGCAGCCAGCCAGACCGGCCACGAACGAGCTGATCCCGAACGCCAGCAGCTTCGTGCCGGCGGTGCCGATGGCCACGCCGGCCGCGGCCCGCTCGTTCGACCGCACCGCCAGCATTCGCCGCCCCGTGGTGCTACGGCGCACGTTGGCCACCAGCAGTGCCAGCACCGCCACCACCACGGTGACGAACACGCCGAACACCGGCCGGTACGGGTCGGTGGCGCTGCGCAGGCCGAGGTTCCAGCCGAACAGCGTCGGCGCGGGCACCTTCGCGCCACCGGTGGTGACGTCGCCGACGAAGTCGGGGTTCTTGAACACGAACTCCTGGATGGCGATACCGCCGGCCAGGGTGACGATGGCGAGGTTCACGCCGCGCACGCGCAACGCCGGGATGCCCACCAGCACGCCGAACACTGCGGCCACCCCTGCGGCGAGCAGGGGTGCGATGGGGAACGGCACACCGAAGCGTTCGGCGAGTCGCGAGAGGCTGAACCCACCGATACCGGCGATGGCCATCTGGGCGAGCGAGATCTGGCCCATGTAGCCGGTGAGCACGGTGAGCGACAGGGCGAGGCCGCAGAACAGCACCGACGTCAGCAGCGCCAGGCCCCAGGCGTCGGGCAGCAGCAGGAACCCGGCGGCCACCAGCACCACCCC
>JBEICS010000057.1:0-8721 GCA_040383925.1 Acidimicrobiaceae bacterium
GCCTATCTGGCGATGGGGCCGATCAGGCGTTGATGACAGGCACGGCCTGCATCGCGGCCGCCACTGCTTCGTCGCTGAGGTCGAGGTCGACCATGTTGCCGCTGAGGAACGACTCGTAGGCAGCCAGGTCGAGGTGGCCGTGGCCGCACAACGCGGTGAGGATCACCTTCTCTTCGCCCGACTCCTTGCAAGCCAACGCCTCGCGCACTGCTGCGGCGATGGCGTGGGTGGGCTCGGGGGCAGGCACGATGCCCTCGGTGCGGGCGAACTGCATCGCCGCGGTGAAGCACTCGACCTGCGGAATGGCGACGGCCTCGGCCAGGCCGAGCTCGTAGATGTGGCTGACCAACGGCGACATGCCGTGGTAACGCAGGCCGCCGGCGTGGATGGGGTCGGGGATGAACCCGTGGCCGAGGGTGTGCATCTTCATCAGCGGGGTCATGCCGGCGGTGTCGCCGAAGTCGTAGCGGTACTCGCCCTTGGTGAGGCTGGGGCACGCGGCCGGTTCGACGCAGCGGATCGTCGGGTTCATCCGGCCCGCCAGCTTCTCGCGCAGGAACGGGAAGGCCAGGCCACCGAAGTTCGAGCCACCGCCGGTGCACCCGACGAGCACATCGGGCTGCTCGCCCACCTTGGCGAGCTGCAGCAGCGCCTCTTCACCGATGATGGTCTGGTGCATCAGCACGTGGTTGAGCACGCTGCCCAACGCGTAGCGCACCGTGGGGTCGGCCACCGCCATGGCCACCGCTTCGCTGATGGCGATACCCAGGCTGCCGGGATGGTCGGGGTTCTCGGCCAGCAGCGACCGGCCGTACTCGGTGATCGGCGACGGGCTCGAGTGCAGCGTCGCGCCGTAGATCTCCATCATCGTGCGGCGGTAGGGCTTCGAGCGGTAGCTGGCCGCCACCTGCCACACCTCGCACTCGAGGCCGTACTGCGCGCAGGCGAACGCCAGCGAGGTGCCCCACTGGCCCGCACCGGTCTCGGTGGTGAGCTTCCGCACACCCTCCTGCTTGTTGTAGTAGGCCTGCGGCACGGCGGTGTTCGGCTTGTGCGAACCGGCCGGGCTGACGCCCTCGTACTTGTAGTAGATGCGCGCCGGGGTGCCGAGCGCCTGCTCGAGGCGGTGGGCGCGGAACAGCGGGCTCGGCCGCCACAGGCGGTAGATGTCGAGCACACCGCCGGGGATGTCGACGTAACTGGCCGACGTGACCTCCTGCTCGATGAGCGCCATCGGGAACAGCGGTGCGAAGTCGTCGGGGCCTGCCGGCTGCAGCGTGCCCGGGTGCAGAGGCGGCAGGGGCGGCGACGGCAGATCGGGGATGACGTTGTACCACTGGGTGGGCATCTCGTCTTCGGTGAGCAGGATCTTGTTGGGAACCTTGGCAGCCATGCCGGCCAAAACAGTCGATGCCTTCGTGGGTCTCGGAACGGAGGTCGCGGGCGACGCCGCCATCACGCACCCCACCCGGCACAGGGCCGATTCAGGCTGCGACCGTGTCGAGCCGGGAGATCTCTGTGCCGTCGGGCCGGTACACGTGCCAGCAGCCGTGTTCGTCGCGCCGCACGCTGTAGCCCTGACGTTTCACGAGGTTGTGGTGTCCGCACGCCGGTCCACCGTCGTCGTGGTCGGTGCGGCCACCTTCGAAGGCCCAGCCGTGGAGGTGATCGGCCTGCAATCGACCAGGCGGTGCGTTGCAGCCAGGCCACAGACATCGTCGTTCGAGCAGCAGCACGGCCTCGCGGGCGCCACCGCGGAACAGGCGCGACCGGCGGCCGAGATCGACGACCCGGCCTGCCGAGTCGAGCACCACCCGGCGTAAGCGA
The DNA here is from genome assembly GCA_040383925.1 of Acidimicrobiaceae bacterium. Lineage (GTDB taxonomy): Bacteria > Actinomycetota > Acidimicrobiia > Acidimicrobiales > Ilumatobacteraceae > VFMC01. The sequence continues at coordinate 1,828 of JBEICS010000057.1, forward strand.
CCTACCAGCAGCGCGGCCAACACGTCGGCCCTCGGCAGTTGCACCCCGTCGACCGTCTCGCAACGCCGCCACAGCACCTCGTCGGGCGACCTCGGCGCCGTGCCAGCCCCAGTCGGGCCAGCACCAGTTGGACCGGCACCAGCGGCCTCGGCGAGCAACTCGGCCGCCGTGCGGGCGTCGACCACCACGTTCACCAACGGCTCGCCCGACCGCGGCACACCCGGGGCCGAAGCCGCCGCGGCGAAGATGGCCAGCATCGCATCGAACCGCCGCTGGGCATCGGTGCGGGGCAGGAACCCGCGGGCGAGATCGGCGCCCACCTGCTGACGCGCCACGGCCCAGTCGGTGAGGAACTCGGCCTCGCAGAAGCGGTCGAGCACCTCGCGCAGCACGGCTCCGTCCCATGCTGCACCCTGGGCGCGCAGCACCGTCTCGTCGCCCACCTGCACCAGATGCGCACTACGACGCCGGTGAGCACCCTGCTGGCTGCGTGCCGCGCCATCGCTGTCGAGCGCCGCCACCCACCGCCGCACCAGCACAGCGAACTCGTCGGCGCGCAGCCGCAACACCTGGGCCCCGAACAACCCGTCGGCCTCACCCACCTGGTCGCGACAACGCGGGTTGCGCTCGACCTCGCCCAGGGCTGCGAGGTACGCCAGGCCGACTCGTCCGTCCTCGGCCAGCGACCGCACCGAGGGCAAGCGCCCCAGCACCCGGCCCAGCCGCAGCAACCCCTTCGACTCGGACACCGACCAGCCGAACATCGCCCGCCCCCACGCGGCAGCATCGACATGACCGTCGTCGAGGTGCAGCCCCCGGCGGCCCAGTTCGGCCAACCCGCTTGCCACCGCCACCTCGGCCTGGCGGCGCAACCGCTCGGCCTGGGCGACGAACGCGACGACGTCGGCCGAGGCGAGTGCCTCGAACTCGGGGACAGCGAAGCCCGGTGCGTCGATTCGTGCTGCGGCCAGCGACTCCATGCGCACACCCTGCCAGCGGGGTGTGACACGGTCTCCCGCTCTGCGATCGACTGCGATCAGCCGGCCGATACGAGCCGGCGACGGCTCAGGTGGGGCCCGCCTCGTCGACCACGGCCATCACGTCGAGGCCGGCGAACCGGCCCTGCAGGTCGGGCACCTCGGCCACCGGATCGTCGACGTCGTCGTACTCCAACCGCAGCGCGCGGCTCATCGTGGCGTGCATCGCATAGGTGGCCGTGATGTACGTGAACTCGAGGATCTCCTCGTCGCTGAGGTGCTGCTGCAGCGCAGCGAACACGGCGTCGGGCACGCGGCCGTGCTGCAGCACCAGGCAGTCGGTGTAGGCCAGCACGGCACGTTCGGCAGGCGACCAGCAGTCGGCCACGCTCCACGCCGGCAGCGCAGCGACCTGCTCGTCGGTGAACCCCACGTCGCGGCACGCCTTGCAGTGCTGACTGAACACGAATCGGCTCCCCACCAGGAACCCGGCGCGCGTCTGGCCGAGCTCGCGCAGCTTCGGGGCAAGGCGCCGATCGGGTGAGCGGTAGAACTGGAAGCCGGCCGTGGTGTGGTCGAACGCGTCGGGCACCAGCGCGAACACGGTCCACCAGTTGCCCGGTGTACCCGACGCCGTACCGGGATCGACCACCGGGTCGCGGTCGCCGAACAGCATGCGGTACATCGCCTGGGCGAACGGGTGGGCGTCGTCGCGGCCCACCTCGCGCAGCCGGGGCACGGCTCAGGCCTTCGAGTTCTCGCGCACGTCGGCGGTGAGCAGCCGGTGCGCCTCGGGCGGGTTGGGGCTGAAGCCGGGCGTGTCGCGGCACAGTTCGACCATGATGCCGTTGGGGTCGACGTAGTACAGCGAGTGGCACCAGCCGTGGTCGACCTCCATCAACGGGGCGACGCCGGCGGCGGTCATGCGGGCCCGCACCTCCTCCTGCTGTTCGGCGGTGGCCCGGAACGCGCAGTGGTTCACCCACACCGGCACACCCACGCTGTCGGCCAGGTCGGTCTTCCACTCGGGCTGCTCGCCCACTCCCTCGAACTGGAAGAAGGCGATTGCCTCGTGGTTGCCGGCGCTGTCGGGGCCGATGTCGAAGAAGATGTGCCGCATCCACGTGCTCTCGCCGTGGGCCTGCACTTCGGTGTGCACGAGCGGGAAGCCCATCAGGTCTTCGTAGAAGTGCGTCGTGGCTTCGACGTCGCGGGTGGCGTAGGCAACATGGTGCAGCGGCATGCGCGGACGTTACCGCGACGCGTCAAGCGATGGCTTCGTCGAGCGCGAGGCCCACGTCGCGCGCCTCTCGATAGGCGAGCACGCCGAGCGCAGCGAGGACCACGCCCATCGCGATGGCCTGCAGCAGGCTGACCTTCTCACCGAGGAACACCCAGGCCGCGATGGTGGCTCCCACCGGCTCGGCCTGGATGAGCAACGACGACACCGAGGCATCGACGCGCGGATGCGCCCAGGTGAGCAGGCCGTGGCCCGCGATGCCGGGGCCCAGCGACAGCAGCACCACCCACACCCAGCCCGACCGGTCGAGGCTGTCGATCGGCTGATCGACGAACGGCATCACCGCCGACACGGTGACTGCCCCCACCACCGACATCACCAGCATGAAGCGGAAGGTCTCGATGCCCTCGCGGGCCCGCTTGGCGAGCAGCAGATACGCCACCCAGATGAGCAGTGAGACGACGGCCCACACGTAGCCGACGGCGAGGTTCGTCGTCTGCTCGTCGTCGGTCGGTGCGGCGAGCACGGCCACCACCACACCGCTCACGGCGGTGACGGCGCACATCACCTTCACGGTGGTGAGGCGCTCGCCCATGAACAGCACGGCGATGGGCAGCGCCACCACCGGCGTGAGTGCGCCGATGATGAGTGCCACCGCCACGCTGACAAACTGCAACGCCGTGAAGAACGTGCAGATGTTCAGGCCGAACAGCACGCCGAGCGGCGCCGCTCGACGGAAGTCGGCCCGGCTCGGCCAGCGCTTGAGCACGAGCGCGATCAGCACGAGTACGGCCGTCGCCACCCACATGCGCCAGAACGACAGCACCACACCGCCCACGCCGGTGGCCTTGCCGAGCACACCGCCGAACGACCAGAAGGCGGTCGCGCCCAGCACGGCGAGCAGCCCGAGGCCACGGTCGCGCGGCGAGGTGGAGTCGGCCGGCATCGTGGCCGACCCTAGTGGGGCCGATCAGGCGGGCGGGGTGAAGTCGGGGTCGTCGGTGCGGGTGCGCTTCAACTCCCAGAACCCGTCGACACCGGCCATCATCGTGAGGCCGTCCCACAGGCGCAGCGCGTCGTCGAGCGGTGGGCGGCGGGTGATGACCGGCCCGAAGAACCCCACCCGCTTGCCGGCGGGCGTGACGAATCCGAGGATGGGCGTGCCCACGTCGTTGCCGGTGAGCGACAGGCCGTCGTCCATCGACCCGCGGATGACGGTGTCCCACGACTCGTCGGTGGCAGCGGCTGCATGCGCTGTGTCGAGCCCGGCCTCGGCCAGCAGTGCCGCGGCGTCGACGGTGCGCTCGCCGCGGTGGTGGATGTGCTCGCCGAACACGGCGTAGAGGCCGCCGAGCGGGGCATCACCCTCCGCGGCGCGCACCGACTCCATCACGCGCAGCAGGCCGTGGGTGGCGGCCGCAGGTTCGTACCACGGCGACTCGGGGCCGATGCCGTTCTTCAGCAGCAGGCTGATCGGGCGCCACGTCACATCGACGTCGCGGTGCGGGGCGATGTCGGTGACCCAGCGGGAGGTGACCCAGCACCACGGGCAGATGGGATCGATCCAGAACTCGAGTTGCATGCGCCGAGGCTAGACCGGATGAGCCGAACGGTGGGTTGCCACCTCCTGCTTCGATATGTAAGGCTTGCTTTACTATGCGAAACAGGTACTCCTTCCGGCTGGCCGCAACCCTGCTGATCGCCACGACGGCGCTCGCAGCGTGCGGCGACGACGACGATTCAGCCGGCGGTGCCGATCGGCAGGTCGTCACCGTGTACACCGGCCGGCACTACGGCATCGAGCCAGTGTTCGAGGCGTTCACCGCTGCCACCGGCATCGAGGTTCGTTTCACCACCGGCAAGGACCCCGAGCTGCGCGAGCGACTCGTCGCCGAGGGCAAGAACACACCGGCCGATCTGCTGATGTCAGGCGACGCCGCCAACATCGAACTGGCCGCCCAAGCCGGCGCGCTCGCATCGATCGACAGCGATGTGCTCGACAAGGCGGTGCCGGAGGAACTGCGCAGCGCCGACGGCACCTGGTACGCCCTCAGTCGTCGAGCCCGCGTCGTGGTGTACTCCACCGAGCGCGTCACCGAACCGCCCACCACCTACGCCGCCATCGGCGATCCGCAGTGGAATGGGCGGCTGTGCCTGCGGCCGAGCACCCACCCGTACACCCAGTCGCTCGTCGCCTCGCTGATCGCCAACCTGGGCGAGCCCGCCGCGCTGGCGCTCGTCGAGTCGTGGGTCGCCAACGATCCGCTCTACATCGACAGCGACACCGACATCTACAAGGCCGTCGCCGCCGGCGAGTGCGATGTGGCCATCGCCAACACCTACTACCTCGGGCGCCTGCTGACAGAGGACCCGACCTTCCCGGTGGCCATCAGTTGGCCCGACCAGGAGGGCAGCGGCACCCATGTGAACGTCAGTGCCGCTGCGGTCACCACCCACGCACCGAACCCCGAGGGTGCCCGCCGGCTGCTGGAGTGGCTGGCCACCGATGGCCAGCAGCAGTTCAGCGATGCGAACTTCGAGTACCCGGCCGATCCCAGCGTGACCCCCACTGCGGTGGTGGCCGGGTGGGGTGAGTTCACCGCCGATCTCGGCTCGGTGCTGCGCCTCGGCGAACTGAACCCGAGTGCCGTCGACCTGCTGTCAGAGGCCGGCTACGAGTGACGGTCACTGCCCGCACCCTGCCGGGCTGGGTCGCCGTCACCGCGGTGGCGGCGGCCCTCGCCGCGCCGGTTGCCGTGGTGGCGTGGTCGCTCACCGACCCCGACACCGAGATCTGGCAGCAGCTCTGGCGCACCCGGCTGCCCGGCATGCTGCGCGAAACGCTCGTGCTGTCGGTCACCGTGCTGGCAGGCACGCTGGTACTGGGCACAGCCCTCGCCTGGCTGGTGACGGCGTACGAGTTCCGCGGCCGAAGGGTGCTGGGGTGGCTGCTCGTCACTCCCCTCGCCGTGCCCGGCTACGTGCTCGGGTTCGTGTGGCTCGACACGCTGGCCGAGCCGCTGGGCGCACGCGGTGTGCGCAGCATCTGGGTGTGCGCCGCCGTGCTCACGCTCACGCTGTACCCGTACGTGTACCTGTTCGCCCGCGCCGCGTTCCGCGACCAGGCACAGGCCGCTGTGGCAGCGGCGCGCAGCCTGGGGGCGTCGCGGCGGCGCACGTTCTGGCGTGTCGTCCTCCCGGCGGCGCGTCCGTCGCTCGCCGCCGGCGCCGCGCTGGTGGCCATGGAGGTGCTCACCGACATCGGCACCGTGCGGTTGTTCAACGTGAGCACCGTGGCCGACGGTGTGCTGCGCGTGTGGTTCGGTAGCGGCGACCGCGATGCCGCCACGGAGTTGGCGATGGTGCTCGTCGTGGCGGCAGTGGGGTTGATCGCCCTCGAGCGTGGCCTGCGCGGTGGCGCCCGCTACGCCCAGCACGGCGCGCGTCGCGGACCGCACACCCGGCCGCTGCGCGGCGCCGGAGCCGTGGCCGCATTGGCGGGGGCCGCGCTCGTCCTCGGCGCCGCGGTGCTGATGCCCGTGGCACGACTGATCGGGTGGGCCATCGAGGCGCACCGCGACGGGACCACCGAAAACGTCGCAGGAGGTCTCGGCCACCACCTCACCAACACCCTGCAGGTGGCGGCGTTGGCGACGGCGGTGTGCATCGGCGTGGGCACCGGGCTGGCACTCGCTGCCCGCCGACGCGGCCGCGCCGGCGCTGCGTTGGCCCGGGTGGCGAGCCTCGGATACGCGGTGCCAGGGCCGGTGGTGGCCATCGGTGTCGTCGTCACCCTCGCCGCTCTCGACCGGCGCGGGTGGGTGCCCGGTGGCGTCCTCCTGGTCGGTTCGCTGGTCGGGTTGATCTACGGCCTGGCCGTGCGGTTCCTGGCAGTCGGCTACCAGGGGGTCGACGCCGGACTGGCGGCGGTACCCGCGCACGCGGTCGACAGTGCACGCACGCTCGGTGCCCGACCGTGGCGCGTGGCGCTGCGAGTGGAACTGCCCCAGGCGCGAGCCGCACTGCTCGCGGCAGCGGCACTCGTGGCGGTCGACACGGTGAAGGAACTGCCCATCACACTGCTGCTGCGACCGTTCGGCACCGACACGCTGTCGGTGTGGGTGTGGCAGGCCACATCGGAGAGCCTGTGGGTGCAGGCGGCGTTGCCGTCGCTCGCCATCGTGGCGGTGGGTCTGGTGCCGGTCGCTGGGCTGCTGTGGGCGCTGGAACGAGGGGCGCGGGTGACGTCATGACAGCACCGGAGTCGATGGCCCTGCGGGTGGCCGGCCTCACCTGTCGATACGGCACGCACGTGGTGGTCGACGACGTGTCGTTCGACGTGCGGGCGGGCGAACTGCTCGCACTGGTGGGCCCGAGCGGATGCGGCAAGTCGACGCTGCTGCGCGCCGTCGCCGGGCTCGAACCTGCGGCGGCCGGGCGTGTGTGGCTGGGCGATCGCGACGTCACCGCGCTCGAGGCCGAACAGCGGCGCATCGGTCTGGTGTTCCAGGACCATGCCCTGTTCGGCCACATGCGCGTCGATGCGAACGTGGCGTTCGGGTTGCGTCACCTCCCCCGCGCCGAGCGTGCAGCGCGGGTCGACGAGGTACTGCACCTGGTGCGCCTCGCGCATACCGCCCGGCGGTACCCGCACGAGCTGTCGGGCGGCGAACAGCA
>JBEICS010000058.1:0-8608 GCA_040383925.1 Acidimicrobiaceae bacterium
CAGGTGGAGAAGCTCGAGCACAAGCTGGGCATCAAGGGGTCGCCCACTGGTGTCATCCGCCTCGACGAGGTGCGGGTGCCCGACACCCACCGAGTCGGCGAGGTGGGCCAGGGCTTTGCGGTGGCGATGCACACCCTCGACCGCAGCCGTCCCACCATCGGCGCGCAGGCGGTGGGCATCGCCCAGGGTGCGCTCGACTACGCGCTCGGCTACATGAGCGAGCGCCGCACGTTCGGCCGCGCCATCGGCAGCAACCAGGGCCTGCAGTGGATGGCGGCCGACGCGGCGATGCGCATCGAGGCGGCGCGGGCACTGGTGTACCGGGCGTGCGCGCTGGTCGACAACGGCGACCCGCACGGCGAACTCACCATGGCCGGGGCGATGGCGAAGTGCTTCGCCAGTGATGTGGCCATGCAGGTCACCACCGATGCCGTGCAGTTCCTGGGCGGCTACGGCTACACCACCGAGTTCCCGGTCGAGCGGATGATGCGCGACGCGAAGATCACCCAGATCTACGAGGGCACCAACCAGATCCAACGCATGGTCATCGCCAAGCAACTGGGCATGTAGCAGCGCCCGTCGGCCCGGTCCGTGGCGCCTTGTCCCATCGGGTGCCGGACCCGGCCCTCGTGATCTTCGGCCTGTCACACCCTGTCCGTAGGGTGCGCCGCCATGGCGATGGGTGCTGTTGAGTTCCGCGACGAGGAGCCGCCTGACGACGCGGTGGTGGTGCTTCGTGGCGGTCTGCGCAGCCTGGACGTCGAGAAGGTGATCGAGCTGTGCGAGGACTCCTTCGTCGAGTTCGGCTTCTACGGCCTGTCGGTGTTCGCTGCGTTCGACGGCGATGTCGAGGCATTGTGCCTGCGACTGGACCGGCTGCGAAGCCCCGGAGTCGTCTGGGTGGCCAACTGCGGCGCGCTGCGCGCCGCCGGGTTCGAGCTGGCCGCGACCGATGCGTCGCCTCACTTCGACGTCGTACTTCCCTCGCTCGACAGGGATATCGTCGACGCCATGAGGGCCTGTTTCGAGGCCCGCGACAATCCGGCCAGGAAGCGGTGAGGAGGCCAACGATGATTCGACAGTTGACGGTCGACTTCAACCGAGTGGTCGATGGAGCGCTGATCCGAGGCAACGCCCGGCGTGCGGTGCCCGGCACCGATCTGGAGATCGGATCCGTGGTCGTGGTCGGCGACGACGACTGGGGTGTCGCGTCGGCGGAGGTGGTCGAGCACGACCGTGTCTCGGGCGCCCTGGTGCTCCGACTGCTGGGTGAGCTCACGGACGAACAGGCGAGCGAGCTCTCCCGCCCTGCGTGATCGTGGGGATGATGAGGCCGACCTGAGCGCCGAGGCCGCCGACATCGGTAGTGTCGGTGCAGTCATCTCGAAGCAACTGGGCATGTAGCAGCGCGCGTCGGCCTACAACTGGGCGGCGGCGGTGTCGATGAGGCGTTGCAGGTGCAGGCCGCGGTGGATGTCGAGCGGGTGCGGGGTGGCGGTGCGTACCGCGTGGGCGAACTCTTCGACGATGCGACGTTGCGCCGTGCGGGCCTCGGCCATCATCACCTCAGGACTGAAGGCGGCTGCGTCGAAGCGCACCGCACCGTCGAGTCCGTGCACCTCCACGGCCAGGCCGCCGTGCTGGTTCGAGGTGGCCGAGAGGGCGGCCTGGCTGAGGCGGCCGTTCTCGTGCCGACACTCGAGCAGCACGATGCCCTGCACGTTGCCACGGGCGGTGATGTCGACGATGGTGCCGAGTGCGGCATCGAGGCCGTCGAGCACGTGCGGGCCGAGGTCGATGAGGCCGCCGTTGGCGACGCGCCACGGAGTGGCGAAGTAGGTGCCGGGCACGCAGCCGTTGCCGAAGAACGACGCCCGACCGCCGTAGCTGTCGAAGGCACGCGCCGCGTCGAGGAACTGGCGCATCGAGTCGTAGTAGCGGTTGGTGAAGATGACCTGCGAGATCACGCCGGCCGAGTCGACGGCGTCGGCGAGCGACTGGGCCTGGGCGACGTTCATGCCCACCGGTTTGTCGATGAGCACCGCTTTGCTGGCGCGGGCGGCCCGCGAGGCGAACTCGGCCTGCACATCGGGCGGCAGGCTGAACGTGAGTGCGTCGCATGCATCGAACAGGGCCTCGATGTCGTCGAAGGCCGTCACCCCGTGCGCGGCTGCCACCTCGCCGGCCGCCTCGGGGCGGCGGGCCCACACACCGACGAACTCGGCGTCGGGCGAGTCGGCCAGCATCGGCCCGGTGAACAGACGTGCCCAGGGGCCGGCGCCGACGAGGCCGATTCGAAGTGGTTCGCTCATGGTCGCCAGTGTGGCACGGCGGATCGGAGGGGTCAGGGCGTCGTACGATCGGCGGCAGCGACCGGGGGTCGACGAGCGAGGGGAGCGGGCAATGGCCGCACAGCACGACGAGCTGCACGAGGGTCGACCGGTGGCGATCGTCACCGGATCGGCGGTGGGCATCGGCCGGGCCCTGTGCCACGCGTTCGCGGCCCGCGACATGTGCGTGGTGGGGCTCGACATCGACTCGGTCGGCAACGCCGACACCGCGGCCGAGGTGGGCGCGGCGATGGCCGCGGTCACGTGTGATGTGGGCGACGCTGCCGCTGTGAAGCGGGCGATCGACGATGTGGTGGCCCGCACCGGGCGCATCGATGTGCTGGTGAACAACGCCGCAGTGTTCAACGACACGACGCTGCTGGGCGGCTCGTACGACGAGCAGGTGGCTGCATGGCATCGGGCCATGGGGGCGTGCAGCGACGGTGCGTTCCACTGCACCGCGGCGGTGGCGCCGACGATGATCGCCGGTGGTGGCGGCAACATCGTCAACATGCTCACCGAGCACATCCGGCTGCACCGGCTCATCACCGGTCTACCGGCGACGGGTTACGACAGCGCCAAGTTCGCCCAGTGGCGGCTCACCGAGAGCTGGGCGAAGGAACTCGCCCCGAACGGCATACGCGTGAACGGCCTCGCCTTCGGTGCCACCGACACACCGATGCTGCGCGCCGTGTCGGCCCGTATCGCCGATGCCGGGATGCACGCCGCCGACATGGCCGATGCCGTGCTGGCCATCATCGACCAGGGGCCCTCCGGCTCGACCGGGCAGGTGTGGGACATCGGCTTCACCGGCACCACCCGCGCCGACAGCCTCGCTCAGATCGCCGCAATCCGGGCCTGACGGCGCCGGCGGTCGCGCCGATCAGGCGTTGACGACCAGCCAGGCGATGAGGCCATCGCCCACGAGCGCGATGCCAGCCACGATCAGCACCCACGAGGCGATCTTGCGGCGGTTCTTCAGCACCCACGAGGTCTTGTCGGTGAGCTTGCGGTGGGTCTCGATCGAGCGAGTGGCGACGAGCAGGATGCACAGCGGGATACCGGTGGCGAACACCGTGTAGAACGCGAGCCCGCCCATGCGGCCACTGAACGACAAGCTGGCCGAGGCCAAGGCCATCGACGCGAGGAAGGGGCCCTGGTAGTCGGCCAGCACCAGGCCGGCGACAAAAGCCTTGCGCGGTGCCAGGTCGCGCAACTTCTCGAGCGACGGCGGTACGTCGGGCGAGGGCTTGCGTGGTGGCCGGCGTAGCCGCAGACCTACCAGCACCAGCGCGATGCCGAAGACGATCTTCACGATGATCAGCGACCGGCCCGTGCTCGACGACGAGTCGACCGAACCGCCCACCAGAAGGTTGGCGCCGATGAGCACGGTCGACTCGACGAGGAAGGCTCCCGCCAGGAACGCCCAACCGTTGCGTTTCGGCTCGTTGCCGGTCATCACCAACAGCAGACCCATCAGCGTGATCGGCTGCGTTCCGCTGATCAGACCGCACACCACCAGCGTGCGGGCGAGCTCACCCATGACGGACCGGGTGACGGAGGATCGTGTTCACGCTGCGATGGTAGGTGGTGCGCAGCGGCGGATCCGCCACCCTGGTGAGGTGACCCTCCGTACCCGTCAGGCAGCCGGCTCGGTGGGTGCCATCGACCAGCGGATGAGCTGGGTGACCACCTGGCCCGCCGGCCGCACCACCATCGCCTCGCTCACCGGCAACAGCGGCAGGCGCAGAGGCCAGCGTGTCCAGGCGGGCAGCAGCGCTACGGCGGCCCCCGCCAGCATGAGGTACGGCGCGCGTGCCGCCAAGGGCAGCGGGGGTTCGAGCAGCAAGAAGCGGGCGGCGTCGCGCGCCTCGCGGCTGCTGGCGAGTTCGGGCCGGAAGTCGCGCAGTTCGCCGCGCAGGTCGGCAACCGAGCGAGGCGGGTCGTTCACGCCCAACTTGCGGGCGACGAGGCCCACGTCGTGCACATAGCGGTCGGCCTCGGCCGGGGTGAGCGGACGACGGCCATAGCGCTGGTAGGCGGCGAGGAAGCTGTCGATCTCGGCGATGTGCACCCAGCGCAGCAGATGCGGATCGTTGGCTGCGTAGGGGCGGCCGTCGGACGCGGTGCCCACCACCCGCTCGTGCACGCGGTGCACCACGGCCACGGCCTGCTCGGCCACAGGGATGGGGCCGAACGTGGTGGCGGCGAGGAACTCGGCGGTGCGCTGCAGGCGCCCCCAGGGGTCGTGGCGGAAGTCGGAGTGTTGGGCCACGCCGGCCATGGCCAGCGGGTGCAACGACTGCAGCAGCAGCGCACGCAGACCGCCGACGAACATCGACGCGTCGGCGTGCACCAGGCGCACCGGGCTGTCGGGCGCGAACCAGCGCGGACCCGGCGCAGCCATGATCGCCTCGGTCTTCGCGTCGGCCTGGTCGCCGATGACGCGTGAGCGGATCTGCTCGGCCAGCCAGGCGCGGGCGGGGTCAGTCGACAGCATGGGCCCGCAGATCGGCGAGCGACGAGTACTCGAGCGCCGACACATGGCTCGACGCGAGCCTCACCTTCGGGGCTGCCCCCGCCTCGAACGCCTCCTGCCAACGGGCGGCGCACAGGCACCACTGGTCGCCCGCCTTCAGCCCGGCGAACCCGTACTGCGGCATCGGCGTGGACAGGTCGTTGCCGACGCTCTTCGAGAACACCAGGAACTCGTCGGTCATCACGGCGCACACCACGTGCATGCCCGGATCGTCGCCACGGTTCTCGCAGCACCCGGTGCGGTAGTAGCCGGTCATCGGGTCGTACGAGCAGGGCTGCAGTTCGTCGCCCAGCACGTTGATCTGGTTCATGCCCCCATCGAACCACGGTTGGGGCGCCGCGGCTACCCGGGCAGCCGTAGCCTCTGGCACATGCTCGAACCCGCTATCCGCGACTTCGCCCAGGGCAAGCACTTCGGAACCATCTCGTTCCATCTGCCCGACGGCCAGATCGGCTCCCACGTCATGTGGGTCGACGCCGACGACGACCACATCCTCATCAACACCGAGGTGCACCGGGCGAAGTACAAGGCCATCGCCGCCGATCCCAACGTCACGGTGGCCATCTGGGACGACGCCAACGCGTATCGCTATGCCGAGGTGCGTGGCACCGTGGTGGGCGAGGTGCGTGGCCCGGCGGCCCGGGCCCACATCGATGCCTGCTCGCAGCGCTACACGGGTGTCGACTACCAGGGCCAGATCAGCAGCGAACGGGTCATCTTGCAGATCGCCCCGCTGCGCCAGCGGTCGCAGGGTCTCTGAACCCCTCGGCGGTTCGCCGCCCGCAACGGCTCAGCTGACGCTGACGCCCAACGCCTTGCCGATGCTGAACGTGACGACGGCAGCGGCCAGCATGATGAGTACCTGGCGGCCTGCCGACTTCACCCGGCTGCGTTCGGCGAACTGCCCGATCGCCCAACCCAGACCGGCAGCGGCGACGACGCCGATGGCCACCGTGGCGGCGGTGGCAGCGTTGCCCTCGCCGACGAACCACGGGATGACGGGCAGCAGCGCGCCCACCACGAAGCACACGAACGACAGCACGGCCGCCTGCCAGGCCGACGGCAACTGGTTGGGGTCGATCCCGAACTCTTCGCGGGCGTGCACCATGAGGGCCCGCTCGGGGTCGCGCATCACATCGGCCGCGGCGAGGGCGGCAGTGGAGGGCTCCATGCCGTGGCTCTCGTAGATGCCGGCCAACTCGCGCTGCTCGGCCTCCTTGTGGACGCCCAGTTCTCGTCGCTCGACCTCCATCTCGCGTACGACCAACTCGTTCTGCGCCGAGATGCTGATCCATTCACCGGCAGCCATGCTGATGGCGCCGGCGAGGGCGCCCGCCAGGCCGGCCAGGCGCACCACGCTGCCGTTCACGTCGCTGCCGGCGAAGCCGACGACCAGCAGCACGTTCGACATCAACCCGTCGCTCATGCCGAACACCGCTGCGCGGGCGAGCCCGCCCGCAACTTCGCGGTGACCAGGGTGCGCCTCACCCATGCGCGAGATCGTGTGTCGGCTCATGGGCGAAACCCTACCGGGCGACCATTGGGCCGAAGGTCGCCTCGTGAGGGGGTGCCAGAAGTGTCACACTGGAGCGGTCTCGACCTGCGACAACGGCGTCGCAGCGGAGGTGAGGGAGCACGATGCGACCGACCGGTCAGGTGGGTGAGGTGGACCGCGAGTGGGCCGATGCCACTCGCACGGCGCTCGACCGAGCAGGTGTCGGGCGGGCCGTGCTCGACCGGGTCGGGCCCGTCGTGCCGGCCGGGTACGACGAACTGAACGGCCCCGACACAGCGGTGGTCGACCTGGCGCACGTGGTGGCCCTGTCCGACGGGCCGGCCGATCTGTCGACCGCGCTCACACCGTCCGCCGATGGCGCCGCAGGCGAGTGGCGCTTCCGCGTGTATCGCGTGGGCGAGGCCATCCCCATCGCCGATCTGTTGCCGCTGTTCGACCAACTCGGCCTGCGCGCCATCGACGAGCGCACCTTTGCGTTCGCCCTGGTCGACGAGCGGCCGGTGCACCTCCACGACGTCGGCGTGCGCCTGCCCGGGGGCGCCACGCTCGACGACGCCCTCGCCGCCGAGCTGCGCCATGCGTTCGAACGGCAGCTCACCGGCTCGGTCGAGGTCGACGGGTTCAACCGGCTCGTGCTGGCCGCCGGGGTGAGTGTGCGGCAGGTGGAGGTGGTGCGGGCCTATGCGCGTTACCTACGCCAGATCGGCTTCCCGTTCAGCCAGCAGTACATCGAGTCGACGGTGGTGCGACATGGAACGATCACCCGCCTGCTCGTGGCGCTCTTCGAGCAACGCTTCCGTCTCGATGGCACGGGCGGCGATGAGGCCGCGCTGCGCGCCGACATCGCCACTGCGCTCGACGCGGTGCCGAGCCTCGACGACGACCGCACCCTGCGCGCGCTGCTGGCGCTCATCGATGCCACGCTGCGCACCAACGTGTTCCGGCCGGGCGACGACGGTGCGCCGTACCGGCCGGTCATGTCGTTCAAGCTCGACCCGGCCAAGGTGCCCGACCTGCCGCTGCCGAAACCGATGTTCGAGATCTGGGTGTGCTCGCCACGCGTGGAGGGCGTGCACCTCCGTGGCGGCCCCATCGCTCGTGGCGGTATCCGCTGGAGCGATCGGCGCGAAGACTTCCGCACCGAGGTGCTCGGCCTGGTGAAGGCCCAGATGGTGAAGAACGCGGTCATCGTGCCCACCGGCGCGAAGGGTGGCTTCGTGCCGAAGCGGCCCACGGCGAGCCCCGACGAGTTCCGGGCCGAGGGCGTCGCCTGTTACCGCGAGTTCATCGCCGGGTTGCTCGACCTCACCGACAACCTCGTGGGCGGTGCCGTGGTGCCCCCGCCGCACACCGTTCGCCACGACGGCGACGACCCGTACCTCGTCGTGGCGGCCGACAAGGGCACCGCCACCTTCAGCGACACCGCCAACGCCATCTCGGCGCACTACGGCTTCTGGCTCGGCGACGCCTTCGCCTCGGGCGGCAGCGCCGGCTACGACCACAAGGTGATGGGCATCACCGCCCGGGGGGCGTGGGAGAGCGTGCGCCGTCACGCCCGCTCGCTCGGAAAGGATGTCGACCGCGATGCGCTCACCGTCGTGGGCATCGGCGACATGTCGGGCGACGTGTTCGGCAACGGCCTGCTGCGCTCGCCGTACGTGCACCTCGTGGCCGCCTTCGACCATCGCCACATCTTCTGCGACCCCGCGCCCGATGCGGCTGCATCGTTCGCCGAACGGGCCCGGCTGTTCGCCCTGCCGCGCAGCAGTTGGGCCGACTACGACGCCGCGCTCATCTCACCCGGCGGCGGCGTGTTCCCGCGCACGGCCAAGAGCATCGAGCTGTCGACCGAGATGCAACGGGTGCTCGGGGTCGAGCGCAGCACCTTCACGCCGATCGAGCTCATCTCGGCCATCCTGTGCGCCCCGGTCGACCTGCTCTGGAACGGTGGCATCGGCACCTACGTGAAGGCCGCGACCGAGTCGCACGCCGATGTGGGCGACCGGGCCAACGACGGACTGCGCGTGAACGGCGCCGACCTGCGCTGCCGCATGGTGGGCGAGGGCGGCAACCTCGGCTTCACCCAGCGCGGCCGCATCGAATACGCGCTCGCGGGCGGCCTGGTGAACACCGATGCCATCGACAACTCGGCCGGTGTCGACTGCAGCGACCACGAGGTGAACATCAAGATCCTCCTCAACGACGTGATGGCGTCGACGGGGA
>JBEICS010000059.1:0-8598 GCA_040383925.1 Acidimicrobiaceae bacterium
GGCGGATCTCGGCGCTGATGGCGGGGATGACCTGATGCAGATCGCCGATGACGGCGTAGTCGGCCTTGGTGACCATGTTCGCCTCGGCATCGGTATTGATGGCGAGGATCTTCTTCGACGCCATGGCGCCAACCCAGTGCTGGATGGCGCCCGAGATACCGCAGGCGAAGTACAGGTCGGGCGCGATGCGGGTGCCCGTCTGGCCGACCTGGTCGGTGTGGTTGCGCCAGCCGTTGTTGGTGACCGCACGCGAGCAGCCCACCACCCCGCCCAGCAGACCGGCGAGTTCTTCGAGTGGACCGAACCCCTCAGGCGAACCGACACCGCGGCCACCACCCACCACCACCGGTGAGGTGGCCAGCGTGACGCCCGCAGCGCGCTCGACGCGCTCGGTCACCACCGTGCGAGCCACCAACGCATCGAGTTCGGGAGTGAACACGGCGGTGCTCGCCGACACCGGAGCCTCTGACGCCTCGAACGCGTGGTGCGCCACCGACGCGAGCTTGCGACCCGCGCTGAGTTCGCACTGCTCGAGCAACGAACCACCCCAGCGCACACGGGTGATCGACCAGGTGGCGTCGCCGGGACGGATCTCGAGGCAGTTGGCGACGAACGGCAGATCGGTGATGGCGGCCAGATGCGCCAACACCTCGTTGCCGCGATCGGTGCCGCAGGCGAGCACCACCTCGGGGTTCAGCGACCAGACGAGTTGGGCAACGGCGTCGCCCCACGCCTCGGGGCCGTAGTCGGCCAGCAGTGGATGGTGCACCTGGTGCACGTGCGCGGCGCCGTGCGCGGCCAGTACCTCGACCAGTCCGTCGGCAACGTCGCCCAGCGTGGCCACGTGCACCGTGCCCAGCGGGCGGGCCGCGGCGAGCGCTTCGAGCGTGGCCGGGGCGAGCGTGCCCCGGTCGTGTTCGGCGATGACGAGCACGTTCACTTCAGCAACCCCAGTTCTTCCAGCATGTCGACCACAGCAGCGGCGGCGTCGGGCCCCTTGCCGAGGATGACCGTGTTACTTGCCTGCTCGGCCGCCTGGGCGAGCGTGACGAGACGCTGGCCGCCGGCCTCGCCGCCCGGAGCCACCTGCGCCACATCGACCTTCTTCGACGCCAGGCGCCCCTTCAGCGTGGGATAGCGGGGCAGGTTGATGCCCTCCTTCACACCGAGCACCACCGGCATCGGCAGGGTGTACACCTCCATGCCCGCTTCGGCCTCACGCCGGGCGCGCACCGAACCGTCGCCCACCTCGATGCCCTTGATGCCGTTGATGATCGGCCGGGCGAGCGCCCGGGCCACCCGCACACCCACCTGGAAGCCACCGGAATCGGCCGACTCGTTGCCGAACAGGATGATGTCGAACGGGCCCTCGGCGGCCTCGATGCCGAGAATGGCCTCGGTGATGGCCTTCGCCGTGCGCTGGGGGTCCCAGTCGCTGCCGTCGGTGGGCAGCAGGACGGCCTTCTGCACGCCGAGGCTGGCTGCATAGCGCAGCTGCTCGTCGGCTTCGGCCGGGCCGAGCGTGAGCACCGTGGCCTCGCCGCCGTGGCGCTCGACCAACTGCACGGCCTCTTCCACAGCGCACTCCTCGTGCGGGCTCGTGGTGAACCCGAGGAATGCCGTGTCGACCGCCATGCCGTCGGCCGTGATGTTGATCTTGGCGCCCGGCGCGGGCACCCGCTTCACGCAGACGAGGACGCGCATGTCAGCGCTTCATCCGGCTGTCGTCGGGATCGAACAGCGGCGTGGCGCTGGCACGCTCGACGGTGACGGGATACATCTCGTTCATGTACATCACCTGCAGCTTGGTGCCCTCGACGGCGTGCTCGGGCGGCAGGTAGGCCAGCAGCAGGTACTTGCCCACCGACGGCCCGGCGCCCGCGGTGGTGACCCGCGAGACACGACCCTTGGCGTCGACGATGCGGTCGCCCGACAGGGTGAGGATGGGCTCGTTACCACCGGTGGGGAACCGGTCGTACCCGTCGGCGCAGCGCTGGCTGTCCATGCTGAGCGTGCACATGATGGCGGCAGGGGTTTCCTCACGGGCCTTCAGGTACGCGTCCTTGCCCAGGAAGTCGGCGCTCTTCACCTTCGGGCGGGCGAGGCCGGCCTCGACCGGGTTGTACTCGCTCTCGAGTTCGGCGCCCATGAGGCGGTAGCCCTTCTCGATGCGTCCGGTGACGGCGTAGACGCCGATGCCGACGGGGATGATGCCGAACTCGTGGCCGGCGGCGGCGATGGCGTCCCACACCTTCAGGCCGTGCTCCATGCGGGTGTAGATCTCCCAGCCCGCCTCGCCGACGTAGCTGATGCGGAACATCGTGCAGGGCACACCGTCGATGAGCACGTCCTTCACGGCGCCGTACGGGAAGCCGTCCTGGCTCAGGTCGAACGCGGCGGTGGTGTGATCGGTGACGATCTTGCTCATCGTCGCCACGGCGTTGGGGCCCCACACGCCGACGGTGCAGATGCCCTGCGAGCGATCGGTGAAGGTGACCGAGCCGTCGGTGGGCATGTACTTGCGGAACCAATAGTTGTCGCGACCACCGTCGAACGCACCGGTGATGACCCGGAAGCGGTCGGCGCCGAGGCGCTGGATGGTGAGGTCGCCACGGAAGCCACCGTGCGGGGTGAGCAGCGGGGTGTACACGCTGCGGCCCACCGGCACATCGACGTTGTTGACGCACATGTACTGCAGGAAGCCGCAGGCACCGGGGCCCTCGAAGTCGAACTCGTTGAACGCGGTGAGGTCGACCATGCCCACGCTCTCGCGCATCTGCAGGTGCTCGGCGTTGGTGATCGGGCTCCACCAGCGGCCGTCCCACTCGTGGGTGCGCGGCTGGCAGGCCTCGGGGAACTTCTCCATCAGCTTCGCGTTGCTCTCGTACCACTGCGGGCGCTCCCAGCCGCGAGCGTCGAAGAACACTGCGCCGAGGGCTTCCTCACGGGCATAGAACGGGCTGCGGCGCATGCCGCGCTGGCTGGCCCACTGTTCGCGAGGGTGCACGATGCCGTAGGTCTTGTTGAAGTGCTCGTTGCAGCGGGCGTTGATGTGCCACTCGGTCTTCTCGTGCGGGTAGAAGCGGCTGATGTCGCTGCCGTGCGGGTCGCACATGTGCGGGTAGCCGTAGGTCATCCACTCGGCGACGAGCTGGGCGATGCCAGGGCCTTCCTTGATCCACACCGCGGCGGCGCTCCACAGGTTGCGCACCTCGACGGTCTCGCCGAGCACCGGGTTGGCGTCGGGGGTGAGGCTGAGCAAGCCGTTGATGGCGTAGCGGATCTCGGCGTCGCCGAGCATCTCCATCAGGTCGATGGCCTGCTCGAGCTGCGGGTCGAAGTCGTCGTAGGTGAGGGGCAGTTCGGTGGGGCTGAGCGCCGATTCCTCGTTCGAGGGGATGTCGTCGGGGCGCATCAGGATGGCGCGGTGGGCGTAGCTGCCCACCTCCATCGAGCCGGCCGACTGGCGCTCGTAGCAGAACGTGTCCATGTCGCGGATGATGGGGAAGGCCAACTCTTTGTTGGTCTCCTGGAGGATGTCGATGGGGCCGACATCGGCCATCTGGTGCACGGCCGGGGTGAGCGGGATGGTGGCACCAGCCATGGCGGCGATGCGCGGGCTCCACACACCGCAGGCGATGACGACGTGCTCGGCCTCGATGCGGCCCTTGTCGGTGACGACGGCCTTGATCTTCGGCAGGCCGTTGGGCACCTCGTCGGTCTCGAGCGAGAACACCTCGGTGTTGGCGAACACCTTCAGGGCACCCTGCTGCTGGGCCTCCTCACGCATGCGCGTGCCGGTGGCGAGCGAGTCGACCACCGACACGCTGGGCGTGTAGTAGCCGCCGAGGAGGATGTCTTCGTTGATGAACGGCACCATCTCCTTGATCTCGGCCGGGGTGACGAGGCGGGCGTCGATGCCCCACGCCTTGGCCGAGGTCATACGACGCTTGAACTCCTCCATGCGCTGCGGCTCGCGGGCCACTTCGATGCCACCGCAGGTGTTGTTCATCCCGTGGTCGATGTACTGGTTCTGGCTGTCGACGGTGAGGAACGCCATCTCCTTGTTGTGGTCGGTCGGGAAGATGAAGTTCGACGCGTGACCGGTGGAACCACCGGGATTGGGCAGCGGGCCCTTGTCGATGAGCACCATGTCGGTCCAGCCGAGACGGCTCAGATGGCCGACGAGGCAGTTGCCGACGATGCCCGCACCGATGACGACCACCTTGGCGTGGGTGGGGACGACTTGACCGCTGACTTCGCTCATCACTGCTCCCGGCGTGACCGGTGCGGCGGGTTGCCACCACACCTCGACTGATATATCTTCACCATATCACAGCGTCGACGTCCCTCAGCCAACGTGCGTACACCGAGATCCGCAACATGATCGTGCGGCTCGACCTCGCGCCCGGAGCCGTCATCCGCGAGGACGAGTTGCAGCGCCGATTGGGTATGGGCCGCACCCCCATCCGTGAGGCCCTGCAGCGTCTCGTGCGAGATCAGTTCGTCACCGTCATCCCCCGCCGCGGCATGTACGTGTCGGGCATCGACGTGGCCGAACTGGCCCTGCTGTACGAAACGCGCGCCACACTCGAACCCTTCGCCACCCGTCTCGCCTGCGCCCGCGCCAAACCCGAACTGTGGGACCGCATGGCCGATGCGCTCGAGCGCGCCCAGCGTCCCGGGGCGCCCGCTGCGGAACTGATCGAGATCGATCGCGAGTGCCACGAGATCGTGTGGGAGGCGGCCGACAACCGCTTTCTCACCGACACCCTCGACATGCTGTACGCCCAGAGCGACCGCCTCTGGCACATGTACCTCGCCGATGTGAACGACATGGCCGATGCCGTGGCCGAGCACACCGAGATGCTCGACGCGCTACGCGCCGGCGATGCTGACCGCGCCGCCGAACTGGTGGAGGCCCATGTGCGCAGCTTCGACGAGCAGATCCGCGCCGCCGTCACCCGGCGCCTCGGCTCACCACTCGCCGATCGCTGAACGCAACGGAACGATGCCCACGCCGGGTCGCAGGTCCCTGGTGGAACGTACGGCCTGTTGCTAGCGTGCGGCTTGCGCCAGTCGTCCGACCGGGAGAGCCACCCACGCAGCCAGCATGGGGGCGCCGAAGGAGCAACCTCCCCGGAATCTCTCAGGCAACCGAACCGATCGGGCCGTGCGCCGCTGGAAAGAAGACCGAACCGGTCTCGCCGACGGGGAAAGGCCGGGCGCCGAGCCCGACCGAAGCTCTCAGGTACCGATGACAGCGGGGGAACCACCACCGGTCCACGTCCGTGGGCAGGTTCCGAGGAGGTTCCGTGTCAGCAGTCCATGCCCAGCCCCGTCCTGCACTCGCCGATCTGCTCGACGACCGTGACTTCATCACCCGCCACATCGGGCCAGCCCCGCTCGAACGCGACGTCATGCTGGCCGCCCTCGGGGTGACGTCGACTGATGAGCTGATCGCCCAGACGGTGCCCGCGTCGATCCTGCTCGACGCTCCACTCCCCCTCGGCCCGCCCCGCACGGTCGACGACGTGACGGCCGAACTACGCGCCCTGGCAGCGCAGAACCGGCCTCGACGCAGCCTGATCGGACTCGGGTACTACGGCACCGTCACCCCACCGGTCGTGCAGCGCAACGTGCTCGAGAACCCGGCCTGGTACACGGCGTACACCCCCTACCAGCCCGAGATCAGCCAGGGCCGACTCGAGGCGCTGCTGACGTTCCAGACGATGGTGGCCGACCTCACCGGACTCGATCTCGCCAACGCCTCGCTGCTCGACGAGGCCACGGCAGCAGCCGAGGCGATGACGATGGCACGGCGCCTGTCGGCCAACAACGGCGACACCTTCTTCGTCCACCACGACACCCACCCTCAGACCCTGGCTGTGCTGGGCACCCGCGCTGAACCGGTGGGTATCCGGCTCGTCGTCGGCGACCTCGACGACCTCGGCGCCCTCGCTGCGGGCGACTGCTTCGGGGCTCTCTTCAGCCTGCCCACCTCCAGCGGCGCCGTGCCCGACTGGCGCAAGCCGCTGGCGGATGCGCGGGCCGCGGGCATCGTCAGCGTGGTGGCCACCGATCTGCTGGCCTGTGTGCTGATGCCCTCACCCGGCGAACTGGGCGCCGACATCGCCATCGGCTCGGCCCAGCGATTCGGTGTGCCCATGGGCTTCGGCGGCCCGCACGCAGCATTCATCGCCGCGCACGACCGCGCCGCTCGCGCCCTGCCCGGTCGCCTGGTGGGCGTCAGCACCGACACCGCTGGCCGACCGGCCTTGCGCCTCGCACTACAGACCCGCGAGCAGCACATCCGCCGCGAGAAGGCCACTTCCAACATCTGCACCGCCCAGGTGCTGCTGGCCAACATCGCTGCCTTCTATGCGTGCTGGCACGGCGCCGATGGATTGCGGCGCATCGCCGAACGCACGCATCGCCTCACCTCACTGCTCGCCGATGCACTGCAGCGCGGCGGCCTCGACCTGGTGAACGACACCTGGTTCGACACGCTGCGCGTCCGGGTGCCCGATGCCGCGACAGCGCACGCCCGGGCGCGCGCCGCCGGCTACGACCTGCTCGAGGTCGACGCCACCACCGTCGGTGTCTCACTCGACGAGACGTCGTCGCCCGCCACCATCGCTGATGTGCTCGGCATCATGGGCATCGACGTGCCCGTGGGCGACGACGCACCCGACGGCCTGCCCGCTCGGCGCACCGGCGTGCTGCTCGATCACGAGGTGTTCCGCCGCTACCGCACCGAGCACGAGATGCTGCGTTACCTGCGTCGCCTGGCCGACAAGGATCTCGCGCTCGACCGCACGATGATCCCGCTCGGGTCGTGCACCATGAAGCTGAACGCCACCGCGGAGATGGCGCCCATCACCTGGCCCGAGTTCGCCCACGTGCACCCGTACGCACCCGACGACGAGACCGAGGGCTACCGGGCGATGATCGCCGGCCTCGAACGTGCGCTCGTCGCGATCACGGGCTACGACGCCGTCAGCCTCCAACCCAACGCTGGCAGCCAGGGCGAGTTCGCCGGACTGCTCGCCATCCGCGCCTACCACCGCAGCCGCGGCGACCATCGGCGCACCGTGTGCCTCATCCCCTCGAGCGCCCACGGCACCAACGCGGCCAGCGCAGTGATGGCCGGCTTCCACGTCGTGGTGGTCGCCTGCGATGCGCACGGCAACGTCGACGTCGACGATCTGCGCGCGAGGATCGCTGCCGCAGGCGACCGACTGGCAGCCATCATGATCACCTACCCGAGCACCCACGGCGTGTTCGAGACAGCCGTGGGCGAGATCTGCGACATGGTGCACCAGGCGGGTGGCCAGGTGTACGTCGACGGTGCCAACCTGAACGCACTCGTCGGCGTGGCGAAGCCCGGTTCGTTCGGTGCCGATGTCAGCCACCTCAACCTGCACAAGACCTTCTGCATCCCCCACGGTGGCGGCGGCCCCGGCGTCGGACCGGTGGCCGTACGCGCCCACCTCGCCGAGTTCCTACCGGGCCACCCCCTGGCGGCCAGCCGCGGCGAGCATCCCGCCGTCGGCGCGGTGAGCGCCGCCCCGTTCGGCTCGGCCGGCATCCTGCCGATCTCGTGGGTGTACATCGCCCTGATGGGCGCCGACGGTCTTCGCGAGGCAACGGTGCAGGCCATCGTCAGCGCCAACTACGTGGCCGCCCGACTGAACGACACCTTTCCGGTGTTGTACGCCAACGACCAGGGAAGGATCGCGCACGAGTGCATCCTCGACATCCGGCCGCTCACCAAGGCCACCGGCGTCACGGTCGACGACATCGCCAAACGGCTGATCGATCACGGCTTCCACGCCCCCACCGTCAGCTTTCCCGTGGCGGGCACGCTGATGGTGGAGCCCACCGAGAGCGAGACGCTGGCCGAACTCGACCGATTCTGCACCGCGATGCTGGCCATCCGAGCCGAGATCGACCAGGTGGCCGACGGCGCATGGACCATCGACGACAGTCCGCTGCGCAACGCCCCGCACACCGCCGAGGACCTGCTCGGGCGCTGGGATCGGCCCTACTCGCGTCACCTCGGCGCCTATCCCAGCAACGCCGTACGGTTGCACAAGTACTTCCCCCCGGTGTCGCGTATCGACGCGGCAGCAGGCGATCGCCACCTGGTGTGCAGCTGCGAACCGCTCGAGGTGTTCGCCCGGGCGCTCGACGACACGGTCGACGCGCGGCCGGCGGGCTGACGGCTACGGTGACCTCCATGTCGACCTCATCTTCGTCCAGTTCGGCGGCAGGTGGCCTCGGCGACCTGCTCGGGTTGTTCGGCCAGTCGAATCCACTCGCCCAGGCGGGCAAGACCCTCGGCCAGTTCCAGAAGGCGGTGGACGACCTCCTCGGTCTGGTGCAGCAGTTCAACGCCACGATGGAGTCGATGAACAAGATCGCCACTCGGGTGAACACCTTGCTCGACGATGTCGAACCGCCCATCCGCGCCTTCATGCCGCAGGTCACGCGCACCATCAAGGCCGGCGACGCCATCGTCGACCGGATGGGTTCTGCTGTCGACCTGTTGGGCGATCTGGGCAAGGCCCTCCAGCCGCTCGCCCAGCTGGCCGA
>JBEICS010000060.1:0-8544 GCA_040383925.1 Acidimicrobiaceae bacterium
CGACACGGTGGATGCCGCCCGCCATCTGGTGGTGGTGTCGTCGGCCATGGTGTACGGCGCCTGGGACAACAACCCCGTGCCGCTCACCGAGGAGGCCGTGCTGCGGCCGGGCAACGAGTTCGGCTACGCGTCGCAGGTGGCGGCGGTCGAGCAGTTGGCCGAGGCCTGGCGTCAAGCCGCCCCTGGCCGCACCGTCACGGTGCTGCGCCCGGCGGTGCCGATGGCGGCCAATGGCACCAGCGGGCTCGCCCGCGCCCTGGCGTGGGGCATGGGGCAGCGACTCGCTGTCGACGATCCGCCCGCCCAGTTCGTGCATCTCGACGATCTCGCCGCCGCAGTGGAACTGGGCGTGGTGCGCCGTCTCGACGGTGTGTTCAACGTGGCGCCCGACGGGTTCATCCCGGCGGCATCGGTGCGTGCACTGTCGGGTGTTGGCCCACGGTTGAAGCTGCCCGACCGTTTCGCCGACCTCGCGGCCTCGTTACGGTGGCGCTTCCAGCGCGGCCCGATCCCTCCGGGGTTGTTGGGCTACACCCGAGCCCCCTGGCTGGTTGCCAATGACCGACTGCGCGCCGAAGGGTGGGTACCCACCGTCACCAACGAGCAGGCCTTCGTGGAGGGCACCGACGAGCGGTGGTGGACGATGATCACACCCAAGCGCCGGCAGGAGTTGGCACTGGGGGCGCTGGTGGTGGGCGGCCTGCTGGGAGTGCTCGCGCTGGCGCGGTTCACGCGCTCGGTGCGGCGGCGGCGAGCAGCACGCTGATCAGCCGGCTCGATGCCACCGCAGTGGTGTCGGTGGGTTCGAGCACCGTGAGCACCATGATGTCGCCCACGCGTCGGGAGGCCATAGCGGCGAGCAGGTCGCCCACATCGCCCACCATCTGGCCGTCGACGGCGATGATCACTTCACCTACCCGCAGGCCGGCCGTATCGGCGGGGCTCTGCGGCACGATCGAATCGATGAGGGCACCGATGTGGTCGGTGCCGGCGGACAGTTGCACCCCCATCCAGGCGGCCTGATCGACGGGGTCGGGCGCTCCGGGTGTGGCCGGGTCGGCGTCGGTGGCCGGCGCCTCGACGTCGTCCGAGGGGACCGGATCGAACAGGGTGGCGACGGGCACGATGTGCACCGTGGTACCACCGTCGTCGGCCACGACCATGGTGCACAGCCCCACCAACGCTCCCTCGGCGTCGACGACCGGCGTGCCCTCGGCGAGATCGGCGACATCACCCGCACCCTTGCTGCCGACTGTCGCGAGGTCGAGTGGCTCGCCCGCCTCGGGATACGGCACCGCGAACACGTCGGCACCGAGCACGAGCACCGGATCACCCGCAGTGACGGTGGCGATGGCGTCGAAACCGAGCACGTCGAGCGTGGCGTCGCTCGCGCCGGACGGGGCGAGCAGTGCCACACCCTGATCGACCGCCACCACCTGGGCGATGAGCGGGTCGTCGTGCTGGTCGTCGAGGGCGACCTCGCCGAGCGTCGCCACGGCGGCGGCCGTGGTGAGCAGCAGACCTGAACCGTTCACCATCACGGCGATGGCTGGGCGCGATGCCGCTGGCGCCGGTGTGCCCGCACCGCGTGATGCCGCCGACAGCCGGACGGTGTTCGGCGGCACGCTCTCGGCCGGCAGGGTGGCCACGGTGCCACCTGCGCCGCCCCCGCTGTCGTCATCGTTGTCGCCGTCCTGATTGCCCGCAACCGGCCCGTCGAACTCGCTGACGGTCGTGACAGCGGCGAGCGCCTGCACCGAGCGAGTGACGTCGGGGCCGGCCGTCGGCTCGCCGCGGTCGTCGAAGCCGGCAGGCACCAGCATCCACAGGACCGCCAGGCCGAGCACCGTGCCGATGGCCCCGGTGGCTGCCAGGAGGCCGCGACCCACCACGAGGGGAGGCTCGGACATCGCCCACTGGGCCTGGCCGAGTTCGGAGGGGTGGCGCCAGGCACGTTCGTGGGCCGGGAGCGGGGCGGGCGGGTAGGCGGCGGTCCGGTCGTCGGATCCGTGGGGGTCGTCGGATCCATGGGGGTCGTCGCCCCAGGGGCCGTCACTCCGATCGCCTCGCTCCACGAAGGCGCGAGAGTAGTCACGACCCCGACCGAAGGGGGATCGCCCCTCCCCGGTCGCGACGACTGGCGGCTACGATGCTCGTCGTGACACCTCCCGACCATGCCGACACCTGGATCGGGCTCACCGCCGACCCGCTGCCGGTGGGTGCCGCGTACGAGTGGGCCGTCCTGCCCCGCTGCGGTGCCGTGGTGCTGTTCAGCGGCACCGTGCGCGACCACGCGGTCGACGAGTCGGGGGTGCTGCGCGACGATGTGCAGCACCTGGTGTACGAGGCCTACACCGAGCAGGCCGTGGCGTCGTTCGACGCCATCGCCGCCGAGGTGCGTCGCCGCTGGCCGCACACCGGGCGCATCGCGCTGCTGCACCGCACCGGACGGCTCGAACTGGGTGAGAGTTCGGTCATCGCGGT
This sequence comes from Acidimicrobiaceae bacterium, assembly GCA_040383925.1. GTDB lineage: Bacteria > Actinomycetota > Acidimicrobiia > Acidimicrobiales > Ilumatobacteraceae > VFMC01. The sequence continues at coordinate 2,485 of JBEICS010000060.1, forward strand.
CGTCAGCGCACCGCACCGGCCGGAGGCGTTCGAGGCCGCCCGCTACGCCATCGATGCCCTGAAGGCCGGCGCCCCCATCTGGAAGCACGAGACCTGGGCGGGCGGTCACGAGGGTGCCGGATCCGGCTGGGGCACCGGTGCCCACGACCTGGTCGATCCCACCACCGTGCCCACGGCCACCTCAGCACCGGGCACCGCCTCGTGACCGCCGGCATCGTCGTCGTGGTGCTGTTCGTCATCGGCGCGGGGCTGCTGTTGGGATTCAGCCGTCGGCCGCGTCAGGATGAGGGCATGGCCACGTTCCGCCGGCACATCGACGCACTGTCGCCCGAGGCGCGACGCGACGTGATGGACCGTGCCCGCCGGCACGAGCAGGAGCGCAGCTGATGGCCCGCGACCTCGCCATCGACCTCGGCACGGCCAACACGCTCGTGTACATGAAGGGCAAGGGCATCGTGCTGAACGAGCCCTCGGTCATCGCCCTCAACCGCCAGACCGGCGAAGTGCTGGCCACCGGCCGCGAGGCCTGGCAGATGATCGGCCGCACACCCGGCTACATCGTCGCCGTGCGTCCGCTCCGTGGCGGTGCGATCACCGACTTCGAGATCACCGAGCGGATGATCCGTCTGCTGCTGCAGCGCGTCGGTGTGAGCCGTTTCACCCGACCGAAGGTGGTCATCTGCGTACCGTCGGCCATCACCGAGGTCGAGCGGCGCGCGGTCACCGACGCCGCTCGTCGGGCTGGTGCCGCCGATGCGCAACTGCTCGAGCAGCCGATGGCGGCCGCCATCGGCGCCGACCTGCCCATCGACGAACCGGTCGGCAACATGGTCATCGACATCGGCGGTGGCACCAGCGAGACGGCGGTCATCAGCCTCGGCGGCATCGTCGCTCTCGAAGCCGTGCGCGTGGGCAGCTTCGACATCGACGCCGCCATCCAGAGCTATGTGCGCCGCGAGCACGGCATCGCCGTGGGCGAGCGCACCGCTGAGGAAGTGAAGATGGCCATCGGTTCGGCCGAGCCGATGGAGGACGAGACCCAGGCAGAGGTGCGCGGGCGCGACCTGATGACCGGGCTGCCGAAGACCGTGGTGCTCACCCCGGAAGAGATCCGATTCGCGATCGACGATGTCGTCAGCAGCATCGTGTCGTCGGTGGTGCGCTGCCTGGCCAAGGCACCGCCCGAACTGGCGCAGGACTTCTTGGTGCGCGGTATGTACCTCGTCGGCGGCGGCGGCTTGCTGCGCGGCCTGGCCGCACGAATCGAGCGCGAGACGCAGGTGCCGGTGAAGATGTCGAACATGCCGCTCGAGGCGGTCGTGCTCGGTGCCGGTCACTGCATCGAGCACTACGACGCGTTGAAGGGCATGTTCATGGGAGCCCGTCGCTGAGCACCGCCCGGTCGCGTTGATGGCCGAGCCGCACGACCCCTCGTTCGAGATCGTCCTGCGGATCCCTCCCGCACGTGTCGATGCGGTCGATCGACAGGTGGCTGGGCGGAATCAGTCCGAGGCCGAACCGGTCGACGGCGTCTGGCGTCGGACGCGGACGAGCCGGGTTCGTGGCGCCGTGGTCTGTCTCTCGTGCGAGCGAGGTGCCGATTCGGCGGTGCTGCGCCTGACGCTCGTACGCGGCGCTCCTGCGGCGGTCGTCGCGTTGGCCAGGCGATGGGTGGTGCGCCACGGACTGTGGTTCGACGGTGATGCCGGTGTCGACGGCACCACCCTGGTGCGGGCGCCGCAGGCCGGCCTCGAGGCAGCGATGTCGGTCGATGCCGCCACCCGCGAGATGGTGCGCGTCTGCCTGGTCCAGGTCATCGGCAACGCTGGGGCAGCCGCGTCGGGCACCGCCGCCGGCGGGGGCCACGAACACATCCACCAGGTGCGCGTGGGTATCCGCAAGACGCGCACCGTGCTGCGCGAACTGGGCCCTGCCACGAGCGTCGACCCTTCGTTCGGCGAACGGCTCGGCGAGGTGTTCGGCCACCTGGGTGCCGTGCGCGACCGCGAGGTGGTGCTGGCCCGGTGGGCCGACGACCTGCGCGCCGCAGGTGCGCCACCGGTCGACCTGCCACCCGCTGGCGGCATCGACCCGGTCGAGTTGCTGCGCGGCAGGGAGTTCACCGAGTTACTGCTCGACCTTCTCGCGTATGCGTACGGCGACCCCGTCGAGGTACCTCCTGAGGAGGTCGACGGTCTCGTTGCGACGGTGGTGGCCCGCCTCGATCACCTCCACCACGCCGTGGTGGCGCAGGGCGGGCGGTTCGCCGACCTCGACGCCGCCGACCGGCACCGCTTGCGGCGCCGGGTGAAGCGGTTGCGGTACCTCACCGAACTCGCCGCGCCTCTGTTCAGGCGCAAGCGGGTCCGCGTGTTCCTCGACGCGCTCACCCCGGCGCAGGAGGCACTCGGCACGCTCAACGACCTGACGGTGGCCGCGGCCGTGTACCGCAGCGTGGTCGACGAGCAGCCCCATGCGTGGTTCGCGCTCGGCTTGCTGGCAGCTCGTGCATCCGACACCGCCGACCGGTGTGCCGAGGCACTGCTGCCGCTGGTGGAGGCGAAGCGGGCCTGGCGCGGCGCGGTGGAGCGGCCGAAGCAGCATCACCGCTAGGGTCGCCGACCATGAGCGATGTCCTGTGGCACCTCGGCGACGACCACGTCGGCACCATCACACTGAACCGGCCCGACGCCCGCAATGCACTCACCTGGGGTATGTATGCCGACCTCGAACGACTGGTGCGCGAGGCGCCGGCCACCGGTGCACGCTGCCTCGTTGTCACCGGTGCCGACCCAGCGTTCTGCAGCGGCGACGACGTGCGCCAGGTGATGGGTGGTGGCGCCGAGGGCAAGGCCCCGCTCAGCACCACCGAGCGCACCCCGCGCCTCACACCTGCTGCTGACGCACTGCTGTACTGCGATCTGCCCGTCGTGGCCGCGGTGAACGGTGCCGCCGTCGGCTGGGGCATGGAGCTGGCGATGATGGCCGACATCCGCGTGGCCAGCGAGCGCGCCAGGTTCGGTGAACTGTTCGTGCTGCGCGGGCTGGTGAGCGATGTGGCCGGCATCGGCCGGCTCGCCCAGTTGGTGGGTCGCGAACGGGCAGCCGAGCTGCTGTTCACCGGCGATGTCATCGATGCCGCTGCCGCGCACACCGCAGGTCTGGTGGGCCGGGTGGTGGCCCACGACGACCTGCTGCCCACCGCCCACGGTCTCGCTGCGCGCATCGCTGCCAATCCGCCGTTGGCGGTGCAGCAGTTGAAGGCAGGCCTGCGGCGCGCCGTCGACCCCGACTGGCACGACCTGGGTTCGTGGGTCAGTGCCACGTTGGGGCAGCTGTTCACCACCGCCGATCACCGTGAAGGCGTGCGCGCCTTTCTCGAGAAGCGTCCGCCGGTGTTCGAGGGGCGCTGATGCTCACCTCTGCCGCGCACTCGCGCGAGATCGACGAGGGCATCGCTCGACTGCGCCTCGAGCTGGGCATCCCCGAACGGTTCCCTGCCGAGGTGCTCGCCGCGGCGACGCGGGCGCGGCACCTCGCAGTGGGCAGCGAGCACGTCGACCGCACCGACCTGCCGTTCATCACCCTCGATCCGGCCAGTTCCACCGACCTCGACCAGGCTTTCTGCATCGAGACCAGCGGCGCCGACCTCGTGCTGCGGTACGCCATCGCCGACGTCGGCTGGTTCGTGCAGTCGGGCGACCCGCTGGATCGCGAGGCCTGGTTGCGTGGCACCACGATGTACGCGCCCGACGGCAAGACACCGCTCTACCCGCCCGAACTGTCGGAGGGCGCGGCGAGCCTGTTGCCCGACGGCCCGCGGCCCGCGGTGGTATTCATCGTGCGCCTCGACGACACCGGCATCCCGCGGCTCGACGGTGTCGAGCGGGCGATGGTGCACAGCCGCGCCAAACTCGGTTACGAGACGGTCACGGCCGCCGACCTGCCCACGGAACTCGCCGAGTTCGCACGCCGCATGGCCGAGGGCGATGCGCGCCGCGGCGCCGCTCGGGTGGAGCCGCCCGAGCAGGAGGTGGTGCGCGCCGACGGCGGGTACCGCATCACATACCGTCCGAAGGCTCCGGTGGAGGCCCACAACGCGTCGCTCTCGCTGGCCACCAACCTGGCGGTGGCGGCGGCGCTGTACGAGGCGCGCACCGGGCTGTACCGGGTGCTCGACGCGCCTGACGAGCGCCGCATCCGTCGGCTGCGCCACACAGCGCGGGCCCTCCGCATCGACTGGCCGCGGTCGTCGTCGTTGGCGGATGTCGAGCGCACCCTGCGCGCCGACGATCCGCGCCATGCAGCGTTCATGCTGGCCATCCGCCGAGCAGGTGGCGCGGCCCGCTATGTGCCGTACCAGGAGGGGGTGGTGCCCTGGCACGCCGCCATGGCCGCCACCTACGTGCACGCCACCGCGCCGCTGCGGCGCCTCGCCGACCGCGCCGTGGTGCTGGCCGCGCTGGCCGTTGCCAATGGCCGCCCGGTACCCGACGACGTGCAGGCCGCGTTCACCGCGTTGCCTGCCGTGATGGAGCGCGCCGACGCCACGGGTAATCGCCTCGACCGCACCGTGCTCGACCTGGTCGAGGCCGTGGTGCTGCAGGAGCGGGTGGGCGAGGTGTTCGACGCGGTGGTCACCGACCTCGACGAGCGCGGCGCACGCATCCAGTTGTGCGACGTGGCTGTGGTCGCGCGGGTTGCCACCGACGGTGTGGAGCCGGGCGACAGCGTGCAGGTGCGTCTGGTCGAGACCTCGGCCGAGCGGCGCCTGGTGCGCTTCGAGCGGGTCAGCCCGGCACGAGTCGACTGACCGGGCCCTCGATCGACACGACGTAGAGCTCGCCGTCGGGGCCGCTGCGCACGGCTGCTGCCGACGGCACCTGGCCGAGGGTGAGCGAGGCGGCCACGGCGCGGTCGGCGATGCGCAGGCCGGTGACGATGCCGCTGCAGAAGTCGGCGAACACGTACCAGCCCACGAGCGCCGGAATGGCGGTACCGCGGTACACCGCTCCACCGCTCACCGAGCAGCCGGCATCGCCGTGCTCGTACTCGTAGATCGGTGGCGTTGCGCCGTCGGCCGACTGGTCGGTGTTGTAGCGCCGGCTGCCCTCCCAGGCGCTCCACCCGAAGTTCATGCCCCGCCCGCCTCCATCGGCCGCCCAGGCGACGTCGATCTCCTCGAGCACGTTCTGACCCACATCGGCGATCCAGAGGTCGCCCGTGGCACTGTCGAACGAGAACCGCCACGGATTGCGCACACCCACCGCCCAGATCTCGGGGCGGGCACCGTCGACCCCGATGAACGGGTTGTCGGTCGGGATGCCGTACGGCTGACCGCCGCTGGGGGCCGGGTCGATGCGGAGGATCTTGCCCAACAGGCTGCTCACGTTCAGCGAGGCGCGCTGCGGATCGTCGGCTGCACCACCGTCGCCCATGCCGATGTACAGCATGCCGTCGGGCCCGATGGTGACGTTGCCGCCGTTGTGGTTGGGAAACGGCTGCTCGACGGTGAGCAGCACCCGGCGGCTGGCGGCGTCGAACGTGCCGTCGGCGCCTACTGCATACTCGGCGATCACGGTGTCGCCGCCGTTGTCGGTGTGGTTCACGTAGGCCGTGGTGCCGTTGGGCGAGAAGGTGAGGCCGAGCAACCCCTGCTCACCCTGGCCCTCGGTGAGGTCGGTGATGTCGAGCACCGCTACACCTGGCGTGCCGTCGCGCACGGGCACGATACGGCCGGTGCGCTCGACGACGTACAACGTGGAGTCGTCTGCCCGCCAGGCCAGGTCGACCGGTTGGTCGAAGGTGCCCACCGCCGCCAGGCCGACCACGGGGTCGCCCAACGGCACCGTGGTGGGTGGTTCGGTGGCGACGGGCGTGCTGGCCGGATCGCTTGCGGCGGGAGTGGTGGATGGAGCGGGCGTGGGGGCGCTGGTCGGTGCAACCGTGCTCGAGGTGGCGAATGTGACGGCCGGGCCGGAGGTGACCGGTTCGCCGTCGTCGCCGCACCCAGCGGCCACGAGCGCCAGCGCGGCGGCCAGCGCCAGGGGTCGCCCGGTC
>JBEICS010000061.1:0-8501 GCA_040383925.1 Acidimicrobiaceae bacterium
CGCCGGTGGAGGCTGCCGCGGTCGAGGCGTCGCCGTCAGCGCGGTCCACCATCGTCATCGGCGGCGGCGGCGACGAACTGCCCGACACGCTGTACCTCGATGATGTGATCGAGGGTGGCGACCGTCGCGGCGATGCCAACGGACGCACCATCGTCATCGGCGACGACCTCGACGTGAGCGGTGCGTTCGACGCCGTACCGGTGCCGAACCGACAGATGGACCCGAGGGTGCGCGAACGGCGCATCGCCGTGAAGCGTGAACGGGGTCGGCGTCGGCTCATCATCATCGGCTCGGTTGCCGGCGTGGTGGTGCTGCTGGTCGCTGCCCTCGCCGTGCTGTCGTCGTCGCTGTTCGCCGTCGAACGCGTCGACGTGCAGGGGGCCACCTACAGCCAGGCACGGTATCCCGACGAGTTCCAGGCGGTCGTCGACGACCTGCTGGGTGAACCGGTGCTGTTGGTCGACACGATGGCCGCCGAACGGGCCCTGGAGGAGATCCCGTGGATCGAGCGGGCGTTCGTCACCACCGACTTCCCGAACCGGGTACTCATCGACGTGCGTGAACGTCTTCCGGTGGCCGTCCTCGTCGGGTCCGACCAGCGGTACCGGGTGATCGACCGCGACGGCCGGGTGCTCGACGTGCTCGACGGCCGGCCGCGCGACTACATGCTCGTCACCGGCCCGGCTCCCGATGCCGAGCCGGGCGAACTGACCGGCGAACCGTTCGCCCTGGCGGCGCAGTTGGTGAGCGCTCTTCCCGCCGAGATCCGCGCCCTCACCGAATCGGTGTCGGTCGATGCCACCACCGGCGACTTCGGGCTCGTCTTCACCGGTGGTATCGACGTCCGGCTGGGCAGCTTCGACCGCATCGACAGCAAGTTGGCCCGCCTCCTGCAGCGGGTCAGGGAGGGTCTCGACGGCATCGTGGGCATCGACGTGTCGACCGACGAGATCTCCGACATCACCGGATGATCCGCCACGGGTGGCGCCGTCGTGGCTGCTCGCCGGGGCACCCTGTCGGGGTGGCTCCCCGCGTTCGGGCCTCCGGCGTGCGAGACTGTCGCATCGTGCACTGTATGCATCGTTCCCCTGCCGAGGTCACTACGATTCGGCAGTCATGCAGACACGACTCGCACTACTCGATTCGATGAACCGGAGGTCCCGCTGATGGCCGGCGCGCCACAGAATTATCTCGCCGTGATCAAGGTGATCGGCGTGGGCGGAGGCGGCGTGAATGCCGTCAACCGGATGATCGACGCAGGCCTGAAGGGTGTCGAGTTCATCGCAGTGAACACCGACGCGCAGGCGCTGCTCATGAGCGATGCCGACGTGAAGCTCGACATCGGCCGCGACCTCACCCGCGGGCTCGGTGCAGGCAGCGACCCCGAAGTGGGCCGCGCCGCAGCCGAGGCGCACCGCGACGAGATCGAGGAGATGATCAAGGGCGCCGACATGGTGTTCATCACCGCCGGCGAGGGTGGCGGCACCGGCACCGGCGCCGCTCCGGTCATGGCCGAGGTGGCCCGCTCGATGGGTGCACTCACCATCGGTGTGGTCACCCGTCCGTTCAGCTTCGAAGGTCGTCGTCGTGCCGTGCAGGCCGACGCAGGCGTGCAGAAGCTGAAGGACAAGGTCGACACCCTCATCGTCATCCCGAACGACCGCCTGCTCACGGTGGCCAACGAAAAGACCAGCGTCCTCAACGCGTTCAAGATGGCCGACGAAGTGCTGCTGCAGGGTGTGTCGGGCATCACCAACCTCATCACCACGCCTGGTCTCATCAACACCGACTTCGCCGATGTGAAGGCCATCCTTTCGGGCGCCGGTTCGGCGCTGATGGGCATCGGTCAGGCCAGTGGCGAGAACCGCGCGGTCGTGGCCGCCAAGGCAGCCATCTCCAGCCCGTTGCTCGAGGCCGCCATCGACGGTGCCCGCGGCATCCTGCTCAACATCACCGGCCCGTCGAGCATGGGTCTGTTCGAGATGAACGCTGCGGCCGAGATCATCCACGGGGTGGCGCATGCCGATGCGAACATCATCTTCGGCACGGTCATCGACGACGAGATGGGCGACGAGGTGAAGGTCACCGTCATCGCTGCCGGGTTCGATCGGTGGGACGGCAACCCGGCCGGCAAGTCGGTGAAGGCCGCCGAGCCCAAGCCGGTGTCGACGTTGAAGGATCTGTTCGCCGACGATGCCGTCGCACCGCTCGGTGGCGACGACGACGATTTCGACGTCCCCTCGTTCCTGAAGTGAGTCTGCGGCACTCGCCGCTCTCCATCGCCCGGCCCGGTGCCGCGGTGCACATCCGTTGCAGCGAACGCGTCGACGGTGACTTTCATCTCGAACAGTCCGCCGAGGCGCTCGATGCAACGCGCCGGAAGTTCGTCGATCTGCCGTGGACGCAACTCGACGAGGTGCACGGTGCCACGGTGCTGGTGGTCGACCGACCGGGTGCGTTCGACGGGGTGATCGGCGACGCGCTGGTCACCGAACTCGACGACGCCGTGCTCGGCGTCTGGGTGGGCGACTGCGCCCCGGTGGCGTTGGTGGCCGACACGGGAGTGGTGGGTGCGGTCCATGCGGGCTGGAAAGGCATCGAGCGCGGTGTGCTGCAGACCACGGTGGCCACCATGCGTCGTCTGGGGTGCACCGAGATCGAGGCGATCATCGGGCCATGTATCCACCCGTGCTGTTACGAGTTCGGTGCGGCCGACCTCGAGCGCCTCGCCGCCAGGCTCGGCGGCGAGGTGGTGGCCCGCACCCGTGAGGGCACGCCTGCCCTCGATGTCGTCGCAGCCGTGCGGGCAGCACTCGGTGAGGTGGGCGTGCGACTCGACGACCGCTCGGTGTGCACCGGCTGTGCGGCAGATCGGTTCTACTCGCACCGGGCGCGACGTGATGCGGGTCGTCAGGTGATGGCGGTCTGGCGTACTGCGGCAACGGACGGAGGCCCGGTGTGACCATCGATCCACGAGTGGTAGTGGAGCGCCTCGCTGTCATCCGTCACCGCATCGAAGCCGTCGTCGGGGAAGGCCGCGCTGCCGATATCGCCGTGCTCGCCGTCACCAAGACGTTCGGGCCCGACGTCGTGCAGGCTGCCATGGCCGCCGGCTGTCGTGCCGTGGGTGAGAACTATGCGCAGGAACTCGCCGCGAAGTTCGGTGATCTCGAGCCTCGTCCCGAGGTGCACTTCATCGGACAGTTGCAGACCAACAAGGTGCGCCTCGTCGCGCCCTTCGTGGCGGTGTACGAGACCGTCGATCGGTCGTCGCTCGCGGCAGAGATCGCCAAGCGGGCGCCCGGTGCTCGGGTCCTGGTGCAGGTCGACACCTCGAACGAGCCCGGCAAGGGTGGCTGCCCCGTCGCCGATGTGGCGGCGCTGGTCGACACCTGTCGTGGGCTGGGCCTGCACGTCGAGGGGCTGATGACCGTGGGTCCCACCGAGGGTGGTCCCGAGGCGGCCAGGCCCGGATTCCGCAAGGTCCGCCAGTTGGTCGATGCGCTCGGTCTCACCGTGTGCTCGATGGGGATGAGCGACGATCTCGAAGTGGCGGTGAGCGAAGGATCCACCGAGGTGCGAGTGGGGAGCGCCCTGTTCGGGAGTCGTCCACCTCGCGGCTGACGAGATCGGCTAGCCTCACTCCTCCAGGAGGATCAGATGTCGATCTGGAAACGGGCAATGGACTATCTCGGGCTCGGCCCCGACGATGCCTACGATGATTACGACTTCCCTCCGGAGCCGGAGGTGCGGCCCGCCCGTTCTCGCGCGCCGCGCGAGATGGAGGCACCGGCCCGCGGCGCCCGCCCGCCGATGGAGTACGAGCCCGAGGTCGCCGTGCGCACCGTGCCGGCGCGCCCCACCGTCCCGAGTCGCAACGACGAGCCCACGGGCCGGCGCCCCGTTCCTGCGGGCGACGACTCGAGCGTGCAGCCGCGTCCCATCAACGCGCCTCGCGGCACCGGTGGACGCGGCGGGGCCACCAACCTCGACCCGCATACCGTGCGGCCGCGTCAGTTCGACGCTGCGCAGGAGATCGCCGACAAGTTCAAAGAGGGCCAGCCGGTCATCGTCAACCTGGAGGCAACCGACCGCGAGGTGTCACGGCGGCTGGTCGACTTCGCGAGCGGCCTGTGCTACGGCCTGAACGGCACGATGGAGAAGGTCGCGTCGGGCGTCTACCTGCTGAAGCCCGCCGGGTCGCGTCCCAGCGGTGCTGCCGACGCCTTCGACTGACACGCTCGACTGACACGCTCGGCGAGCGCCGCGCGCCTACGATCGGGCGATGGAACTGACGCCCGCCGAGGTCTCCCAGGCAACCTTCCGGATCACCCGCAAAGGGTTCGAGCCCGAGGAAGTGCGCCGGTATCTCACCGAGGTGTCGCGAGCCCTCGAAACTGCCCAGCAGCAGTCGTCGGCGATGGAGGCCCGAGCCCGTGCTGCGTTGGCCAAGTTGCACGAGGCCAGCCAGGCCCCGCAGGGTCCGTCGCCCGACGAGGCCCAGGCCATCTCGCGGGCCTTGCTGTTGGCGCAACGCACTGCCGACACCACCATTGCCGAAGCCGACCAGAAGGCCGCCGACATCATCGCTGCCGCCACGGCACAGGCCGATGAGGCCCGCACTGCGGCACAGACCGAATCGGCCGCGCTGGTCGAGGCCGCTCGTAACGATGCCCGTCGTGCCCGCGACGAGGAGTTCCTGCGTGCCGAGAACGAGGTGCAGGCGCTGCTGGCCCGGCGCGACTTCCTCGTCGCCGACGTCGAGCAACTCGAGCAACACCTCGTCATGCACCGTGAGCGACTGCGCGAGGTGGCAGGCGAACTGGTGGCCGTTGCCGAACGCAGCGCCGGTGGGCTCGGCGACCTCCGCCGCCCGCTTCTGTCGGCATCCGACGCGCCGCCCCAGCCGGAGGTGGCTGCCGTTGTCGAGCAGGATGCCACCATGGCGCTGCCGGCGATGGCCGACGACACGCCGCTCGGTGAAGCCATGGCCTCGTGGGCGACCGGTTCGTCCGATGCCACCGATCCGTCGGGCATCGACGCCGGAGGCGAGTCGGCACCGATTCTGCGGTTCGGCGACGCCTGACCGGGCCTTCTCCTGATCGGGCCTGTCCCTGATCGGGCCGGTGCCCGGCCACGGTGCAGCGCAGCCCGGTGGGCAGCCGGTATCGTTGCCGCAACGGCGTCGACGGGGCCATCACCCCCGAGCCTTCGGAAGAACGGCCTCCGGGCTCACTAGAACCGAACGGGTCCAGCCCGTCATCGCTGGCGGAATCGAGTGGTTCGGGGCTGCGGCCGCGGGCAAGCAGGGTGGTATCGCGGGCTCCGGCTCGTCCCTGTCGGCAGTGTCACCCCGCAGGAGAACCACGATGAGCTATCCGTCCGTCGAACCACAACCGTCGTTCCCGTCGATCGAGCAGGGCGTGCTCGAGTTCTGGAAGCGCGACGCAACGTTCGCCGCCTCGATCGAGGCCCGCGACGGTGCCGACGAGTTCGTCTTCTACGACGGGCCGCCCTTCGCCAACGGACTGCCGCACTACGGGCACCTGCTCACGGGCTTCGTGAAAGACGCCGTGCCGCGCTACCAGACCATGCGCGGTCACCGTGTCGACCGGCGCTTCGGCTGGGACTGCCACGGCCTGCCCGCCGAGGCCGAGGCCGAGCGGCAACTGGGTATCTCGGGCCGGCAGGCCATCACCGACTTCGGGATCGGTGAGTTCAACGACTACTGCCGCACGAGCGTGCTGCAGTACACCAGCGAGTGGGAGCGCTACGTCACCCGCCAGGCCCGCTGGGTCGACTTCGCCAACGACTACCGCACCCTCGACACCTCCTACATGGAGAGCGTCATGTGGGCGTTCCGGCAACTGTGGGACAAGGGCCTCGTCTACGAGGGCTTCCGGGTGTTGCCGTACTCGTGGGCGCTCGAGACGCCGCTGTCGAACACCGAGACGCGCATGGACGACGTCTACAAGCAGCGCCAGGACCCCGCGCTCACTGTCGGCTTCGCGCTCGAGACCGGCGAACGACTGCTGGCCTGGACGACCACGCCCTGGACCTTGCCGTCGAACCTGGCGCTCGCTGTCGCCGCCGACGTGCCGTACGCAGTGATCGAACTCGATGGGCAGCGGATGATCCTGGCCGAGGCCCGACTGGCCTCGTACGAACGCGAGTTGGGTGCTGCCGAACGGGTGGGCACGGTCATGGGTGCCGACCTCGTGGGCCGGCGCTACGCGCCGCTGTTCCCGTACTTCGCCGACCATGCCAACGCCTTCCAGGTGGTGTCGGGCGACTTCGTCACCACCGACGACGGCACGGGCGTGGTGCACATGGCGCCCGGCTTCGGCGAGGACGACCAGCGGGTGTGCGAAGAGCACGGCATCGCGCTGGTGGTGCCGGTCGACAGCCGTGGCCGCTTCACCGCCGAGGTGCCCGACTACGAGGGCGAGTTGGTGTTCGACGCCAACCCGCTGGTCATCCGCGACCTCAAGGCACGCGGTGTGGTGGTGCGCCACGAGACCTACGACCACCCGTACCCGCACTGCTGGCGCACTGGCACGCCGCTCATCTACCGCGCCGTCAGTTCGTGGTTCGTGAAGGTCACCGCCATCAAGGACCGGATGGTCGAACTGAACCAGCAGATCAACTGGACGCCCGACCACATCAAGGACGGCAGCTTCGGCAAGTGGCTGGCCAACGCCCGCGACTGGACGATCAGCCGCAATCGCTTCTGGGGCGCGCCCATCCCGGTGTGGCGCAGCGACGACCCCACGTACCCGCGCATCGACGTGTACGGCTCGCTCGACGAGATCGAGCGCGATTTCGGGGTGCGACCCACCGATCTGCATCGCCCGTTGGTCGACGACCTCGTGCGTCCCAACCCCGACGACCCGACCGGTCGGTCGATGATGCGGCGCGTGCCCGAAGTGCTCGACTGCTGGTTCGAGTCGGGGTCGATGCCGTTCGCTCAGGTGCACTACCCGTTCGAGAACCGTGAGTGGTTCGAGAGCCACTACCCGGGCGACTTCATCGTCGAGTACATCGGCCAGACGCGTGGCTGGTTCTACACGATGCACGTGTTGGCCACCGCGCTGTTCGACCGGCCTGCGTTCCTGAACTGCGTCAGCCACGGCATCGTGCTGGGCGACGACGGGGCGAAGATGTCGAAGAGCCTGCGCAACTATCCCGACCCGATGCGCGTGTTCGACGAGTACGGCGCCGATGCGATGCGCTGGTACCTGCTCGGCTCGTCGATCCTGCGCGGTGGCGACTTCTCGGTCACCGAGGAGGGCATCCGCGACACGGTGCGCCAGGTGCTGCTGCCGCTGTGGAACACGTGGTACTTCTTGTCGCTCTACGCCAACGCCGAAGGCCGTACCGGGTCGTTCCGCACCGACTCCACCGACCTCCTCGACCGCTATGTGCTGGCCAAGACCCGGGCGATGGTCGAGTCGGTCACAGAGGCGATGGACGACTACGACCTGTTCGCCGCCTGCAGTCATCTGCGCTCGTTCCTCGACGCGCTCACCAACTGGTACGTGCGACGCAGCCGCGACCGGTTCTGGGAGGGCGACCAGGCAGCGATCGACACCCTGCACACCGTGCTCGACATCGTGTGCCGCGTGGCGGCTCCGCTGCTGCCCCTCACCACCGAGGCGGTGTACCAGGGCCTCACCGGGCAGCGCAGCGTCCACCTCGCCGACTGGCCCGACGCCGCCCTGCTGCCGGCCGACGCCGACCTGGTGGCCACCATGGACATGGCACGCGATGTGTGCTCGGTCACCCTGCGCGTGCGCAAGGCCCATCAGCGTCGTGTGCGACAGCCACTGGCCACCCTCACGGTGGCGGTGCCGGGCGCAGCCGTGCTCCAGCCGCTCGCCGCGCTCATCGCCGACGAGGTGAACGTGAAGCGGGTCGTACTCACCGACGACGTGGCCTCGGTGGCATCGAACGACCTGCAGGTGGTGCCGGCGGTGCTGGGGCCGCGCCTCGGTGGCCGCACACAGGAGGTCATCAAGGCCGTGAAGTCGGGGAACTGGCGGCGCGATGGCGACACCGTGGTGGCGGGCGACGTGGTGCTCGAACCGGGGGAGTACCAGCTCAAGCTGGTCGTCGCCGGCGACGCGGCCAGCGCCTCGCTGCCCGACGGCGACGGGGTGGTGGTGCTCGACACCGAGGTCACCCCCGAACTCGAGGCCGAAGGCACCACCCGCGACGTGATGCGGCTCGTGCAGCAGGCCAGGCGCGATGCAGGGCTAGCGGTGAGCGACCGCATCGTGCTCACCCTGGGCGTGCCGCAGTCGGTGCGGCGGGCGCTGCAGGCCAACGAGGCGATGCTCGCTGCCGAGACCTTGGCCGTGGAGGTGCGCTACGACGGGGGCGACCCGAACAACGAACTCGACGGTGAGCCGGTGTTCATCGGGGTGCAACGGGCCTGACCGGGGCGCCGCCACGGTGGCCGCCCGAACGCGAACAGCGCGCTGGCCCGGTAGCATCCCCCG
>JBEICS010000062.1:0-8497 GCA_040383925.1 Acidimicrobiaceae bacterium
CGCAAGGGCATCGACCTGTCGGTGCTGGAACTGCGCCTCGCCACGATGGACTGGATGAAGCGCCTCGGCATGGACAGCTCGTTCGTCGACCGCTACCTGAACGAGGGCTTCAGCGGCGGCGAGAAGAAGCGCAACGAGATCATGCAGATGGCCATCCTCGAGCCCGAGATCGCCATCCTCGACGAGACCGACTCGGGCCTCGACATCGACGCCCTGCGCATCGTCGCCAAGGGCATCCGCGAAGTCCGCGCCGCCCGACCCGCCATGGGCGTGGTGCTGATCACCCACTACCAGCGGCTGCTCGACGAGCTGCAGCCCGACCACGTGCACATCATGGTGGAGGGCCGCATCGTCGCCAGCGGCGGGATGGAACTGGCCGAGCAGCTCGAGCGAGACGGGTACGAGGCCTTCCGATGAGCCTCGACGTCGCCGCCGTCCGCGCCGAGTTCCCCATCTTCTCGCGCGAGATCGACGGCCAGCCGATCGTCTACCTCGACTCGGCCAACACCTCGCAGAAGCCCGCAGCCGTCATCGACGCGATGGCCGACTTCATGCGCACCGGCTACGCGCCCATCAACCGCAGCGCCTACCGCCTGGCGGCCGAGGCCACCGACCTGTTCGAGGGTGCTCGTACCAAGGTGGCCCGGTTCATCAATGCGCCCCGCGCCCACGAGGTGGTGTTCACCAAGAACGCCACCGAGTCGCTGAACCTCGTCGCCTTTGCCTGGGGCCGAGCCAACCTGGCCCAGGGCGACGTGGTGGTGCTCACCCACATGGAGCACCACGCCAACATCGTGCCGTGGCACATGCTGGTGGCCGAACGAGGCATCGAACTGCGCTGGGTGCCCCTCACCGCCACCGGCGAACTCGACCTCACCACCCTGCCGCAACTGCTCGACGGCGCGAAGGTGTTCAGCTTCACGGCCATGAGCAACGTGCTGGGCACCATCACCCCGGTGGCCGCACTGTGCCGGGCAGCGCACGACGCCGGCGCCATCGCCATCGTCGACGGCTGCCAGTACGTGCCCCACAACGTCACCGACGTGCAGGCGTGGGACGCCGACTTCCTCGCCTTCAGCAGCCACAAGCTGTGCGGCCCGTCGGGCATCGGCCTGCTGTGGGGCCGTGAGTCGTTGCTCGACGCAATGCCCCCCTTCCTGGGCGGCGGCAACATGATCGCCGACGTGCGCCTCGACGGGTTCACCACCGCCCCGCTGCCCGCCAAGTTCGAAGCCGGCACACCGCCCATCATCGAAGCCGTCGGCCTCGGCGCGGCCATCGACTTCCTCACCGGCCTCGGCATGGCCGACATCCGCCACCATGAGATGGAGGTGTCGGCCTACGCGCTGCGCACCCTCACCGAACGATTCGGCGACGACATCACCATCCACGGTCCCACCGATGTGGAACACCGCGGCGCCACGTTCAGCTTCGCCTTCCGCGGCATCCATCCCCACGACCTCAGCCAGGTACTCGACCAGCGCAACGTGTGCGTACGCGCCGGGCACCACTGCGCGAAGCCGCTCATGCGCCTGCTCGGCTGCGCCGCCACCGCCCGTGCCAGCTTCTACCTGTACAACGACGAGGCCGAAGTCGACGTGCTTGCCGATGCCCTCGACAGCGCCACCGATATCTTCGGGTTCTGAACGAAAGGGTCACCGACATGCCAGGACTCGACGACCTGTACCGCGAGATCATCCTCGACCACTACCGCAGCCCGCGTAACCGCGGCGAACTGCCCCCGCCCGCCTCGCACGCCGTGGGCCACAACCCGCTGTGCGGCGACGAGATCGAGGTCTTCCTCGATGTCGATGCCCAGGGCATCGTCACCGACATCAAGGTGGGCGGCCAGGGCTGCAGCATCTCGCAGAGCTCGGCGTCGATGATGAGCCAGGCCGTGAAGGGCAAGCCGGTGGCTGAGGTGCGGGCCCTGGTGCACCGCTTCAAGAGCATGATGAGCATCGAAGACGCCACCGACGACCCCGCCGTGGCCGCGGTGAAGCTGGGCGACCTCGAGGCGCTGCAGGGCGTGGTGAAGTTCCCGGTGCGCATCAAGTGCGCCGTGCTGGCGTGGAACACGCTCACCGAAGCGCTCGAGCAGTCCGCCCCCTCCTGACCAGCCCGGTCCGACCAGCCCGCCTGAGCCCGCGCCGGTGCGTGCCGGGAGCCGCTGCCCGCGTACGCTCGACCGCATGACGACCATTCCGGCGCAGGTTGCCGACATCACCACCGACTGGCTGAACGAAGTGCTCGCAGGCAGCCCCGTCGGCCGCATCGAATCGTTCACCGCCGAGCGCCTCGGCGAAGGCGTGGGCATCCTCGGCGAGCTCGCCCGCATCACCCTGCAGTACGCCCCCGGTGAATCCGGGCCCGCCACCCTGATCGCCAAGTGCCAGTCGCCCGCCCCCGAGAACCAGTTCCTCGCCATGGCGATGGGCTTCTACGTGCGCGAGGTGAACTTCTACCGCGAGGTGGCCACCAGCCTCGACATCCGCGTGCCGCAGCCGTACTTCGTCGACGCCGGCCCCGATGGCCTGCCGTTCGTGCTGCTGATCGAAGAGATCGTCGGTAGCCGCTGCCCCGACCAGAACGAGGGCATCACCCCCGACGAGGCGCGCGGCATCCTCGACGTGGTGGCCACCTTGCAGGCCCGCTTCTGGGACTCGCCCGAGCTCGAGACCATGGCCTGGCTGCCGCCCATGAACAATGCGCTCTACAAGGCAGGGCGAGAGATGGCCCTCGCCCGCTTCCCAGCGTTCAAGGAGCGCTTCGCCGACCGCATCGAACCGGCGATGATGGACGTGATCGAGCGCCTGTGCGACCAGTACCCGCAACTGCTCGACCACCTCGCCGGCCTCGACCACCTCACCTTCACCCACACCGACTGCCGCGCCGAGAACTACCTGTTCGGTGGGTCGGCGGGCGACGACGTGATCACGATGATCGACTTCCAGCTGTCGACTCGACACATGGGGCCATGGGATGTCGCCAACCTGCTCGGCGGCTCGATGACCCCCGAGGTGCGCCGCAGCTGCGAGCAACAGTTGCTCGAGGAGTACCACGCCAAGCTCGTCGAGTTGGGCGTGCAGAACTACTCCATGGAGCGCTGCTACCTCGACTACCGCCGCAGCCTGCTGCAGATCTGCGTCGCCCAGGTCATCGTCAGCGACCTGCAGGGCGGCAACGACCGCGGCACACTGCTGCTCGAGAACCTGAACCTGCGGCCCATCATCGCCGCCACCGAGCACAACGTCGGCGAGCTGCTGGCGGAATTCTGCTGATGGCGTTCGAACCCAAGGCCGAGGTGTTCGACGACATCTGCCCCCACCCCGACGGGGTCGACCCCACCGACGAGCTCATCCACGAACGCGCCTACGTGGTGCGCTCGTACTTCAAGAGCGCCGATCGGCTGCTCATCCGTGGCGCCGTGCGCGATCAGAAGCCCCCGGGTCTCTACGTGCCCGAAGATCCCGAAGCGCTCACCGTGCACCACATGGTGGTCGACCTGGAAATCGCCATGCCCACCCTCGAGATCGTCGGCGCCAACGCCGCACTCGAGGTGCACCCGCACGCCGCCTGCCCGCGTATCGAAGACCACTACCAGAACCTGGTGGGGCTCTCCATCGCCCGCGGCTTCACCCACAAGGTGCGCGAACTGTTCGGCGGCCCGCGCGGCTGCACGCACACCACAGCGCTGCTGCAGGCGATGGCCCCGGTGGCCATCCAGTCGACCTGGTCGTTCCGGGCCCGCGTGGCCCGCCTCAGCGGCCAGGGCAACTCGCCGTGGAACACCCCGGAGGCCCGCGAGAAGGGCCTGATGTTCAACCTGAACACCTGCCACATCTGGGCCGAAGACGGCGAGCAGGTAGCCGCCGTTCGCGCCGGTGAACCGATGGAGGTGCCGGTGTGGATCCAGAAGCGGTTCGAGAAGCTGGGCCTCGACCCCAACAGCTGGCGCGAGCGGGAGTAGGGCGATGACTCCCCGCAAGATCATCATCGACACCGATCCGGGCATCGACGACGCGATGGCCATCTTCTACGCGCTCGCCTCGCCCGAACTCGACGTGGTGGGCCTCACCACCGTGTTCGGCAACGCCTACGTCGAGCACTGCACCGAGAACGCACTCAACCTGCTGCACATCGCCGGGCGCCCCGACATCCCCGTGGCGCAGGGTGCCGGCAGGCCCATCTACGGCACCTTCCGTGGCCCGTCGTCGCACGTTCACGGCGACGACGGGCAGTCGAACCTGTTCCTGCCGCCGGCGCCGAATCGGCCCATCGACCGCCATGCCGTGCAGTTCATCATCGACACCGTGATGGCCGCCCCCGGAGAGATCACGCTCGCGCCCGTGGGGCCCCTCACCAACATCGCCCTCGCGCTGCTGCAAGAGCCACGCCTCGCGGCCAACCTGGCCGGCATCGTGCTGATGGGCGGCAACGCCTTCTGCCCCGGCAACACCACCCCGGCCGCCGAGGCCAACATCTTCAACGATCCCGAGGCGGCCGACGTCGTGTTCGGCGCCGAATGCCCCATCGTGATGGCCGGCCTCGACGTGACCGAGGCGACGCTGATGACCAACGAGCAGATCGCCTCGCTCGCGAGCATTCCCACCGAGCGCGCCCAGCACCTGGCGAGCATCGTGCCCTTCTACCTCGACTTCCACCACGAGCGGGGCCACCTCGACGGCATCCACGTGCACGACTCAACCGTCGTCAGCTGGATGATCGCCCCGCAGCACTACCGCAGCGTCGATCTGCCGGTGCGGGTCGACTGCAGCTTCGGGATCGGCCGCGGCAAGACCTGGCCGGCCAAGCAAGCGACCGACTCGTTCAGCGCCTGGTCCGATCGGCCGGCGGTCACCATCCTCACCGAGGTCGACTCGCCGGCCGTGGTGGCGCTGGAACTCGAGCGCCTCGGACTGCCACTCCCCACCCGCGACGGAGGTCTGTGATGAGCGAGCTCGACGGCAAAGTGGCCATCGTGACCGGGTCGTCGAGCGGTATCGGCGAACGCACCGCCGAACGCCTGTCGGCGCTGGGCGCGAGCGTGGTGGTGAACTCGGCGAGCAGCGTGGCCGCTGGCCAGGCGGTGGCTGCATCGTTGCCCGGACCGTCGCTCTACGTGCAGGCCGACATCAGCGACCAGGCCCAGGGCCAACACCTGCTCGATGCGACCATCGAACACTTCGGCCGACTCGACCTGCTGGTGAACAACGCCGGATGGACCACTGTGGTGCCGCACACCGATCTCGACGCCCTCACCGACGAGATCTTCCTGAAGACGTTCGAGGTGAACGTGTTCGGCACCTGGTGGCTCACCAAGGCGGCGGTGCCGTTGCTGCGCCAGTCCGACGACGGGCACGTCGTCACCATCACCTCCATCGCCGGGGTGCGCCCGGTCGGCTCGTCGATGGCCTATTCGATGAGCAAGGCGGCGCTCAACCAGATGACCCGCCTGCTCGCCAAGAGCCACGGCCCGGTGCGCTTCAACGCCGTGGCGCCCGGCCTGGTGGAGACGCCGTGGACCGCCGACTGGACCGCCCAGCACGAGGGCACCAAGCGCATCGCCCCCTTGAAGCGGTCGGCCACACCCGACGACTGTGCCGAGGCGGTGCTCGCCCTGGTGCGCAACCGCTACGTCACCGGCGAGGTGTTCGTGGTCGACGGTGGTCTCACGCAGCTGACCTGACGCTGAGCACCAGCATCACGCCGCCGATCACCACCGCGCCACCCAACAACTGTGCCAGTGTGGGCACCTCACCGCGCACACCCCACGCCACCAGCACGCTGAGGGGCGTGACGACGGTGGAGATGGCCGTGGTGGTGGTGGCCGACAGCACCCGCATCGTCCGTGCCAGGGCGTAGTAGATGAAGGCCGAACTGGCCGATCCGAGCCACACCACCACCAGCCATCCCTGCCACGACAGCGACCCGTACTCACCGAGTTCGGGGGCGGTGATGGCGAGCATGAACACCGCACCCACCACCGTGCCGGGGGTGTTCAGCCACCACGAGTCGTAGCGTTCGCCGATGTCGCGGGTGACGAGCGTGACCGCTGCCCATGCCAGCGCTGCGGCCGCCACGGCAAGGGCGCCCCACATCGAACCGTCGCCGTCGCCCACACCGCCTGTCACACCGATGGCGATGCAGCCCAACGTGCTGAGCACGATGCCCACGGCCTGCACCCGGCGCAGCCGATAGCCGAGGAAGAGCACCTCGCCCACGGTGGTCATCACCGGATAGGTGGCCATGATCACCGCGGCGATGGCCACCGGCACCTTGCTCTGCCCCCAGTTGAACAACAGGTGGAACACCGCCGAGCCCCCGAAACCGATGGCGAACACCCGCCAGCGTTCGTGACGCGGGATCGGGGTGCGCAGCCCCGGCCGTGCCAGCACGATGAGCGAGAACATCAGGGCCGACACCGTCACCCGACCCGTTGCCAATGCCATCGGCGACAACTCGTCGAGCCCGCGCTGCACCAGCGTGAACGACACACTCCCCACGGCAATGCTGGCCGCGAGCATCAGATACGCGCTCCGCCGGCCGTCGCCACTCACAGGTGGCGACGCTACCCCCTCGCCCCCGTGCGGCCAGCAGCAACCGCGGTACCGTGGCGGACGTGTCGTACCAGTTTGCCCACCGCACCCGAGGTCTGCGCTCGTCGGCCATCCGCGACCTGTTGAAGGTCACCGAGATGCCGCACATGCTGTCGCTGGCCGGCGGGCTACCCACGCCCGACAGCTTCCCGCTCGCCGACCTGCGCCGCGAGGCCGACCGCCTGCTGGGCGAGTTCGGCCCGCGGGTGGTCCAGTACTCGGCCACCGATGGTGTGCCCGAACTGCGCCACTGGATCGCCCAGCACCACAGCGCCGAGTTCGGCCGCCCGGTCGCTGTCGACGGCGAGATCGTCGTCTCGCACGGCTCGCAGCAGGCGCTCGACCTGCTGGCCAAGGTGTTCGTCGACCCGGGCGACGTGGTGGTCAGCGAATCACCCGCCTACCTCGGCGCGGTGCAGTCGCTCGAACTGTTCGAACCGCGCTTCGAGGTGATCCCCGGCGATCAGCACGGCATGCAGGTGGAACTGCTCGCCGAGCGGCTGGCTGCCGGCCTGCGCCCGAAGCTCGTGTACGTGGTGCCCAACTTCCACAACCCGTCGGGCGCCACCCTGTCGCTCGAGCGTCGCCAACTGCTGGCCGAGTTGGCCGACCAGTACGAACTGCTGGTGGTGGAGGACGACCCCTACGGCGCCATCCGCTTCCACGGCGAGCCGCTGCCTCCGGTGGCCGCCTTCTCCAAGCGCGTGGTGCACCTGAGCACGTTCTCGAAGGTGGTCGCCCCGGGCTTCCGCGTCGGCTGGATGGTGGGGCCTCCCGAGGTGATCGCCATGGTGGCCCGCGCCAAGCAGGCCGCCGACCTGCACACCTCCACCTACGCCCAGTTGCTACTGGCCAACGTGGTGTCGCAACCGGGCTGGCTGGCCGAGCAGAAGGCCGCGATCGTGCCGATGTACCGCGATCGCTGCCATGCGCTGGCCGACGCTCTGGCCGCCACCGTCGGCGAGCGCATCAGCTTCCACCTGCCCGATGGCGGCATGTTCCTGTGGACCACAGTGTCCGGCGTGCCCGACACCCGCGAACTGCTCACCCATGCGGTCGAGGCCGGTGTTGCCTTCGTGCCCGGCAGCGCGTTCACCATCGACCAGTCGCCCGACTCGAAGGTGCGCCTGTCGTACAGCACGCTGTCACCGGCACAACTCGGCGACGCAGCCGAGCGCCTCGCCACGGGCCTGGCCGCCTACGACGCGGCCCACGCCTGACGCAGGCGACCTCGCCTCAGCGTGGTCGCTGCTTGTCGAGGGTGTAGTCGGCAGCGGTGAAGGATCCGCTCTGGTGTTCGAACGGGCCGCTCTCGGGCGGTAGCGATGCTGCGAACGACTCGGCGTCGTCGACCGGATGGAACCCCAGCGCGGCACCGGCATCCAGCGACCAGAAGCGGCGGGTGTTGTCCGACACGCCGTAGAAGGTGGCGTAGTGCACCTGTGGCGCCGTCATCGCGGCGACGAACGCAGCGACACAGTCGGCGGGGCTGAGCCACGTGCTGAGGTGGCGTACGTTGCGCGGTTGTTCGTCGTACGAACCGATGCGCACGTTCACCACCTCCAGCCCGAACTTGTCGGCGTACAGGCGGCCGAGCGCCTCCACCGCAACCTTGCTGACGGCGTAGAACGAGTCGGGCTGCGGCGGCATCGCCGGGTCCACCTCGGTGGCGACGGGGTAGAACCCAGTGGTGCGGTTGGTGCTCGCCACCACCACACGACGCACGCCGGTGCGCCGCGCCGCTTCGAGTACACGGTGGGTGCCGATGATGTTGGTGTCGACCAGGTCGTCGACGTCGGCCTCGTCGGGGATGCCGGCCAGGTGCACCACACCGTCGATGCCACGCATCGCCGCCTCGCACGCCGGCAGATCGCGCACGTCGAACGCCAGCGGCTCCA
>JBEICS010000063.1:0-8346 GCA_040383925.1 Acidimicrobiaceae bacterium
GCCGGATGGATGAACACCGGCACGTCGAGCGCCACGGCGGTCTCCCACAGCGCGTCGAGCGCCGGGTCGTCGAACGTGCGGCCGAAGTCGGTGCCGATGTAGGCACCCACCAGGCCGAGGTCGGTGACGGCCCGCCGGAACTCGACCACGGCGGCATCGATGTCTTGCATCGGCAGTTGGGCGAACCCCCGGAACCGGTCGGGATGGGCAGCGACGATGCCCGCCATCTCGTCGTTGTGCCAGCGGCAGAAACCGGTGGCGATGTCGGCCTCGATGTGGTGGAAGTAGGTGATCGGGTTGGGCGACAGCACCTGCAGGTCGATGCCCAAACGGTCGTTCATCGCCAGGCGCAGACCGACGTCCATGAACGGGCTGTTGCGGTAGTTCACCCCGTCGAGCACGTAGTCGCCCACCCGGAACCGCGGCCTGCCCTCGGCACCGACGCCGAGTTCGGGGCCGTAGTGGCCGGCACAGCCGAGCACTCCCTCCAGTACCACGTGCGCGTGCACGTCGATCATCGCAACCTCCTCCGTCGGGCCGACCGCACCCTAGGGTGGGCGGCGTGACGACTGCCTCTCTGTGCCTGGCTGCCGGCAGCCTGCTCGACGCCGACCCGTTCGTGCTGGCCGACGCTGCGGCAGCCGCCGGGTTCAACGGCATCGGCCTGCGCCTCAGCAACGATCACGCGCTCGATGCCGCCGGCCTGCGACGCCTCGCTGCGCACCTCGGGAACCTGGGCCTCACGGTGCACGACGTGGAGGTGCATCGCATCGGCGCGAGCAACGGCGACGATGTCGGCCCGTTGGTCGACGCGGCCGCCACGGTGGGCGCCCGTCATCTGCTCGTGGTGTCGGACCTGGCCGACAACCCGTCGGGCCGCGAACACACCGTGCACCGACTGGGCGCCGTCGTCGATCGGTGCCGCGCCGCCGGCCTCGTCGCCGGCATCGAGTACATGGCCTGGACCACGCCACGCCGGTCGGTCGACGCCGTGGCGATGGCTGCTGCCACCGGCGCTGTCGTCGTGGTCGACCTGCTGCACCACACCCGACTCGGCGAGGGCGCCGACGAACTGCGCGCCGTGGTGGCCTCGGGCAGGCTCGGCTGGGTGCAGGTGTGCGACGCGCCCGCCACGGCTCCGGTCGATCTGCTCGACGAGGCACGACACCGTCGGCTCCCGCCGGGCGACGGCAGATTGCCTCTCGACGTACTGCTGGCCGAGGTGCCCGCCGACGTCGTGCGCAGCGTGGAGGTGCAGAGCGATGCGATGGCGGCGCGTCTCGCGCCCGTCGAGCGGGCCGCGGCGCTGTACGCCGCGGCGACGCGCGGCGGTCATCCGGCGAAGAGCACCGGGTAACGGCCGAAGTACGGCCGGGTGGTCGACTCGTCCATCACGGGCGGGTTGTCGGGATCGCGGCGGGCACCGTGGTCGAACAGCATCTGCACGGCCTGCGGCACCAGACCGAACAGGTGGTCGTCGGACGATGCGTCGGGATCGAACACCAATCCGGCCGCCAGGTCTTGCCCGATGCAGGCGTGCATGCCCGACCCGAACGAGAGCCCGTAACCGGGCACGCCCTCGGCGGTGACTCGACGCGGGTCGAACGCCTCGGCGTCGTCGCCGAACACGGTGCGGTCGCGGTTCACCGACAGCAGGTCGATGACCACCTTCGAGCCGGCGGGGATGAGGCGGCCGCTCTTCAACTCGATGTCGGTGAGCGCCCAGCGCATCGCCACGGGGCTCGACGGTTGCAGCCGAATGGTCTCGTGGGTGCACCGCTGCACGAACATGCGGTCGGTGCGCACCGCGTCGATGTCGTCGGGGTGCGCCTCGAGCCAGGTGAAGATGTTGTGGCTCACGCGCGTGAACGCGGTGGCCGAGGTGTGGGCGCCGGCCAGCAGATAGAAGGCCACCTCGCGCAGCACCACCTCGTGTGGCAGCTCGAGTTGGTCCTGGTTGTCGAGCAGGATCGACAACACGTCTTTCGGCAGCGGCTCGCCGGCAGCCTTCAGGGCCTGACGGCGGGCGATCGACGGGGCGACGAACTCGGCGTCGAAGGCCGCCACCTTGGCTGCCACCTCGTCGCGCTTTGCGTCCTTGTCGCCGGTGTAGTGCGCCAGGGTGGCGCCCTCGATGAACACCTTCAGGTAGTCGTACAGCCGGAAGGTCTCGTCGGGGGTGCCGAGCGGCCGGTCGACACCCGCGGTGAACGCCGCAAGGTTCATCATCAGTTGGTGGCCGAGGTCGACCAACTCGGCCCTGCCGGCCGCGGCGTGAGGTGCGAACGTCTCGGCGATGAGCGGCGGGAACAACGAGTGCTCGTACAGCTCGAACGTCTCGCGACGGAACAGCCGGTTCTCGAGTCGGCGACGGTCGCGGTGCGCCGTGCCGTGCAGGTTCACGAGCACATCGGCCATGATGACCTCACCGGCGTCGTACAGCGCCTGGCGCAGGTCTTTCTGGCGGTACGCCTCCTTCGCCTCCTCGTAGGTGGTGATGGTGTGGATCTGCGGTTCGTCAGCCATGTGTCCCCCCAGGACGTGTGAACGATGGGTCGCGAAGTTCAGGCATTGGTGACCCCGAGACCGAGGCCGCCGTCGATGGTGAGCACGTTGCCCGTCGCCCATTCGGCACAGGCGAGGTACTCGACGGCTTCGGCCACCTCGATGACGGTGCCCAGGCGGCCGAGCGCGTGCGCAGGCGCCAGGCCGTCGAGCCGTGCCTTGGCCTCGGCGTCGTCGAGATAACCCGCCCGCTGGTTGATCTCGGTGAACACGCCACCGGGCCGCACGCACGACACCCGGATCTGCTGCGGGCCCAGTTCGGCGGCGAGTACGCCCGTGAGCGTCTCGATTGCCCCTTTGGTGGCGGCGTAGGGCGAGGCACCCGGAAAGGCTCGCTGCGAGTGCACCGACCCGAAGAACACCACCGCTCCCCGCGAGGTGCGCAGCGGTTCGAGCGCCGCCTGGGTGAGCATGATGCCGCCCACGACGTTCGAGTGGAACAGGTCGAGCAGTTTGGTCTCGTCGAGTTCGGCGAGCGGGCCGCGGTACATGTTGCCGGCGTTGTTCACCAGCACGTCGAGGCCACCGCCGTGCTCGACCGCCGCGGCCACCATGGCCCGTCGGTCGGCGTCGACGGTGACGTCGCCCACCACTGCCCGACACGCCGGCCCGATCGACGTCGCCACTGCCTGCACCTTGTCGGCACGACGACCGGAGATGGTGACCAGCGCGCCCTTGCTGCACAGGTGCCGGGCGATGCCCTCACCGATGCCCGACCCACCGCCGGTGACCAGCACGCTCATGCCCTCGACCGGTCTCATCGTTCTGGCCTCATCATGTCTCCTTCACGCACCAGCGTGCCGCAGCGCGGAGGAGCGCAGCATGTTGTGGGTTGTCGATGGACGCTGCGTCGTGACCGAAGCCGTCGTACACCACCCTGCCGTCGCCGAACCGGTGCGCCCACAACACGGGCTGCTCGCGGTCGTCGGGGGTGCGCCGGGCCACCATCAGTACCTCGCACCCCTCGGCGAGGTCGACCTCGCCGTACACCTCGTCGACCAGGTCGAGCGTGGGCGCCAGGCCGGCGAGCACCGGATGTGCCGCTGCCTCGGCCGACACGACCCGGGCGTGCACGGGCGCGGCAGGCGGATGCGACGACCGCTCCCAGCTCCACGCACCGCCGAGCACGGCGCCCCACTCGGGCCAGTCGTCGAAGCAGATCGACGCCGTGTGGCTGCCCAGCAGTCCGCCACCAGCGGCGACGAAGTCGGTGATGGCCGACCGGGTGGCGGCCGGAGTGCTGTAGCCCCACTCGGCGCGTAGTAAGTCGTAGCGCTCGTGGGTCATCTGCCACCACAGGGCGTTCACCACGAGCAGGCCCACCTCGGGGGTGAGCGCATCGACGACGGCATCGGGGTGGTGAACCACGGTGGTGTCGAACCCGGCACCGTCGAGCACTGCGGCGAGCGCGGCGGCCGAGGCGTGGAAATCGTGGGCGTAGTCGGGCCCACCGCTGACCAGCAGCGCAGCCGTCACCCGCGGTGCCCGACCGAGTCGACCGACGAAGGCCGGGGCAGATGGGCGATGAGCGACCCGGTGACACCGCCGTCGACGACGATGTTCTGGCCGGTGATGTAGGCCGCTGCGGGCGAGGCGAGGAACAGCACCACCTCGGCGATGTCGGTGGCAGTACCCAACCGACCGAGCGGTACCTTCGACTCGCGGGCCTCGCGTGTGGCTGCATCGGCGTAGATGGGCGCCGACATGCCGGCATCGATGAGCCCGGGGGCGACGGCGTTCACGCGGATGCCGTGGCCGCCCCACTCGATTGCCATCTGCGCCGTGACCAGTGCGAGGGCCGCCTTCGACGCCCCGTACGCACCGGCGTTGGGCCCAGCGGCGACACCGTTCATCGAGGTGAGGTTCACGACGGCACCGGCGCGCCCGCCGGCGACCCAGCGGCGGGCCGCAGCGCGGGCCACCACGAACGCGCCGAGCAGGTTCACGTCGAGCACGGCCCGCATCGAGTCGAGCGTCTGGTCGAGCAGTGGGCCGAAGCGCACGATGCCCGCGTTGTTCACCACCACGTCGGGGGTGCCGAACCGGTCGAGCACAGCGTCGACAGCGGCCTCGTCGGTGACCGAGCACACGAACGACTCGATCGGCAGGGTGCCGTCGACGTGGCCGTTGGTGCGTTCCGGTGCCATGGCCTCGACGTCGATGACACCCACCCGGTAGCCGGCGTGGGCGGCAGCCTCGGCGATGGCCGCACCGATGCCGCGGGCACCACCGGTGACCAGCATCGATCGGGCCGGCACGGTGGTGGGTCGAGGGTCCATCGACGGCATAAGGTACTCGTTCGGGAGGTAGTTGTGATAGTCCTAACGACGCATGCCGACGCCAAGGACGCGTACCGGCAGCGCGACCTGCGCCAGGCGCTCTACGACGAGGGCGAGCGGCTGATGCACGGGGTGATCGTCAACCTCCATGGCCAGGCCCACCTCGACCGGCGCCGACTCGAGAACCGCCTGTTCCGCCGCGACACCTTCACCTTCTACGAACGCGATGTCATCCCCGCGATCATCCACGAGGTGATGGCCCCCGCCGTGGCTGCTGGCGCCGCCGACCTGCTGCCCCTGGCACGGCGCACCATGATGACCCTCTCGCTCGACGTGGCGGGCATCGACCGCCACCACCGCGACGGCCCCGAGTCGCAGGCCGAGATCGACCGCCTCTACCACGTGATGGACCGCCTGGCCCGGGCTTCGACGGTGAGCCACGCCACCGGGGACAAGGCCGCCATCATCGCCGACGGCGACGCCGCGCTCGCCGAGTTCGAGGCCGAGTTCTTCGCTCCGTCGCTGGCCCGTCGACGCGACCTCGTCGACCGCCACGCCAGCGGCGAGCTGCCCGACGACGCACTCCCCCGCGACGTGCTCACCACCCTGTTACGCAACCAGGACCGGCTCGACCTGCCGGCCGACACGGTGCTGCGCGAGGTGGCCTACTTCCCCTGGGTGGGCTCACACTCCACGTCGAACCAGTTCGTACATGCCATGCACCACCTGTTCACCTGGATGGCCGAGCACCCCGACCACCCGGTCGCCCATCGCCAGGCATTGGTCGACGACGCGCTGCTGCGCCAGCGGTTCGTGCACGAGAGCCTGCGCCTCCACCCGGCCAGCCCGGTGTCGCTGCGCCACGCCCTAGCCGACGTGACCCTGCGTTCGGGCACGGTGATCCCGGCGGGTTCGATGGTGTCGATCAGCCTGCTCGACGCCAACCGCGACCCGGCGGTGTTCGGCGAGCGACCCGACGAGTTCGACCCGTTCCGCACGCTGGCCGACGGGGCCACGCCGTGGGGGCTCAGCTTCGGGCACGGCCTGCACGCCTGCCTCGGTCAGGAACTGGCCGGCGGTGTGGAGCCGGCACCCGCTGGTGGCGACGCGCTCGAACAGCACCTGCTCGGCTCGATCGCGGTGATGGCAGGCATCGTGCTGGCGGCCGGAGCCGTGCCCGACACCGACGACCCGCCGGTGCTCGACACGAGCACCACGCGGCAGGTGTTCTCGCGCTACGCGGTGCGCTTCGACTGATCGACAGGTGCGGGCTCGGGGTGCTCGACCGCCCAGCGCACCGACTCGACGATCATCTGGTAGCCGGTGCAGCGGCACATGTTGCCCTCGATGCCCGCCCGGATCTCGTCGGGGGTGGGGTCGGGTTGCTCGACCAGCAGCGATGTGGCTGCCATCACCATGCCCGGGGTGCAGTAGCCGCATTGCAGGCCGTGGCACTGCCGGAACCCCTCCTGCACGGCGGTGAACCCGTCGTACGGGCCCGACAGCCCCTCGATGGTGGTGACCGCGCCGCCGTCGGCCTGCACGGCGAGGATGGTGCAACTCTTCACCGACTCACCGTCGAGCAGCACGGTGCAGGCGCCGCAGTTCGAGGTGTCGCACCCGATGTGCGTACCGGTGAGTCGCTCGTGCTCGCGCAGGTGGTGCACCAGCAGCGTGCGCGCATCGACGCTGGCACGGCTGCGCCGGCCGTTCACGGTGAGGGCGATGTCGACGTATCGCTCTGTGGCTGACATCAGCGGACCTCCTGGATGATGCGCCAGACGGCTTCCGGCGTGACGGGCATGTCGAGGTGCTCGACATCGAACGGCGCCAGCGCGTCGACCACGGCGTTCACGACGGCGGCGGGTGCTCCCACCGCACCCGACTCGCCGATGCCCTTCGCGCCGAGCGGGTTGTTGGGGCACAGCGTGGTGATGCGCCCGGCCGTGTAGTCGGGCAGATCGGCGGCAGTGGGTACGAGGTAGTCGAGCAGGCTGGCCGTGACCGGCTGGCCGGTGTCGGGGGTGTAACGAACACTCTCGAACAGGGCCTGGGCGATGCCCTGCGCCACACCACCGTGCACCTGGCCCTCGGCCAGCAGCGGGTTGATGACCGTGCCGCAGTCGTCGACGAGCACCATGTCGACGATGCTGACCTCACCGGTGTCGCGGTCGATCTCGACCACGCACCCGTAGGCGCCCGACGGGTACGAGAAGTTCGGCGACTCCTGATAGAGGTGCTCCTCGAGCGAGCCGGCCTGCAGTTCGGGCGGCAGCCGCAACGGCTGGAAGCTGGCCCACGCCACGTCGCCCCAGCTGACGTTCTTGCCGGGGGTGCCGCGCACGTGGAACGCGTCGTCGGCCACCTCGAGGTCGTGCTCGCTCGCTTCCAGCAGGTGGGCGGCGATCTTCTTCGCGCGGGCCAGCACCCGGGTGCTGGTCATCTTCACCGCCGAGCCACTGGTGGGCACGCCGCGTGATCCCATGGTGCCGATGCCCTGCAGCACGGTGGCCGTGTCGCCGAAGCGGAGATGGATGCGGTCGAACGAGATGCCCAGTTCGTCGGACGCGATCTGGGCGAAGGTGGTCTCGTGGCCCTGGCCGTGCGGCGACGAGCCGACGAACACGATGGCCGAGCCGTCGGGCTGGATGCGCACCTGCGCCGACTCCCACGAGGCGAGGTGCCCGAAGCCTTCCAGCGAACCGTTGGGTCCGAAACCGGCGATCTCGAGCCAGCACGACAAGCCGATGCCCAGCAGCGGTGCCGAGGGGTCGTTGCGACGCGCGGCCTGCTCGGCCCGGCGCTCGTCGTACCGCATCAGCCGCAGGCACTCGGCCAGCGCGGCCGGGAAGTCGCCCGAGTCGTACACCACGGGTTCGTTGTGGGTCTCGTACGGGAAGGCGCCGGGCTGGATGAAGTTGCGGCGGCGCACCTCGGCCGGGTCGAGGCCGGTGCGTTTGGCCACGAGGTCGACGATGCGCTCGATCGAGAACGCCGCCTCGGGCCGACCGGCACCGCGGTAGGCAGCCACCGGCGTGGTGTTGGTGACCACGGTGCGGAACGACGTGCTGACCTTCGGGATCTTGTAGCAGCCGGCCGCCATCCAACTGGTGAGCACGGCGAGACCGAGACCCGTCGGGTCGGGGTACGCCCCCAGGTTCTGGCTGATGACGAACCGCAGCGCCTTGATCGTGCCGTCGTGGTCGAAGCCGACGTCGAGGTCGTGCACCTGGTCGCGGCCGTGGGCCATCTGCACCATCGCCTCGCTACGGGTCTGACTGAACTTCACCGGACGGCGCAACAGCTTCGACAGCACGGGCATGAGGAACAGCTCGGGGTACCAGACGATCTTCGAGCCGAAGCCGCCGCCCACATCGGGTGCGATGACCCGGCACTGCGACTGGGCGATGTCGAGCCACGAGGCGAGGTAGTTGCGCAGGTGGTGCGGGGCCTGGACGGTGGCCCACATCGTGAGGCCGTCGGGCTTCCAGTCGGCGAGGCA
>JBEICS010000064.1:0-8276 GCA_040383925.1 Acidimicrobiaceae bacterium
CGGCCACCACGCTGAACGCACCGGTGTACGAGAACACGTTCAGCACCCGAGCGCCGTCGGCCCACCGGGTGATGGCGGAGCGAGCGTTGCGCTGGTCGAGGTAGAAGCCCGTCTTGTGGCCGCCGGCGGCGTCGACGGCGTAGCGCCAGCGCCCCTCGTGCACCACCAGGTCGGGCGACGGTGCCGACCCGCGCAGCACGCCCATGCGTGGCGGCAGTTCTTCGCGGTCGCGCACTTCGGCGTCGCTGCGTTCGTACACGCTGTTCACGCCCGGCAGCCCGGCCAGTGCATCGGCGATGGTGTCGCGCCAGCGGTCGGCACCCACCGAGGTGCACTGCACCACCACGGTGTCGCCATAGCGGTCGGCCACCAGACCCGGCACGCCGTCGGCCTCGCTGAACACCAGGCGGGCACCGTCGGTCGGCACAGGCGCCGCGGGGTCGAGCAGGTGTGCCCGACGCTGCGCTGCAGCCGTGACTCGGCCGGCGATGAACGCCTCGTCGACGACGGTGGACGGATCGGTCGACCACATCCGCACGCGGATCTGCGATGCCGGGCTGTAGGCGCCGACGCCGAGCGCCGTGCCGTCGGCCGACTCGACCACCACCGTGTCGCCCGGCTGCGGCGAACCGTGCACCGTGTCGATACCGCCGCTGAAGATCCACGGATGCCGGCGTTCAACCGTGCGTTCGCGTCCCTCACGCAGGCGCACACTCCCGCTGGGCGCGCGAGGAACAGGGGGCTGATCGGCCGACATGCCGACCACCGTAGAGCGACCGGGTGGCGTTACCGCAACGACAGGTCGGCGACAGTGCCGGTCGACACCAGCCAACCCTCGCGCTGCATCCGCTCGTCGAGCAGGGTGGCCAACTGTTCGGCCAGCACGCACTGGTTCTGGATGCTGCGCTCGAGCGCGGTGGCCAAGGCTTCGAAGCGCTGCTCGAGGATCTGCAGTCGTTCGGTGGCGGCGCTGTCGAGCCCGCCGGGTGCTGCTGCCTCGCGGGCCCGCAACGCCTGCACCTGCTCGTTGGTCTCGCGGCGCACGCGCTCGATGAGGCCGATCGTGGTGGACTGCGAGCGGTCGAGGTCGCTGCGGGCCTCGCTCTGCAGCGCCTCGATGTTCTTCTGCGCGATCGTGGCGTAGGCGGCCATCGCGGTGTACTGCTGCATCACCTGGTTCTCGAGCTTCGCCACGCGCTCGCGCAGGTCGTTCGCTGCCGCGCGCCAGTCGTCGCTGGGCTCGTCGGGAAGGAACTCGCCCGTCGGATCGGGCAGGTCACCCCATGGATTGTCGCCGTGCTTGTTCCGCCGCACCGTTGCCTCCACTAGGTCGCAACGTTTCATCGGCACATCTGTCCCGACACTTGAGCGCGGATTCGCGAACTCCCAGGTCGCGCCTTCGTCAAGGGTTCGGCAATTCGACCGACGACCGTGGCACGGCCCTGGTGGGCTCCGCACGGTTGGTCCTGCGGACAGGACGACTGCGGATGCAGTGCACCTGACGTTTACGGAAACAACCGGAGGTTCCCATGACCACTGACATCATCCCGCAGGCCGCAACGACCAAGCGCGACAAGGGCTTCACCCTCGTCGAGTTGCTGATCGTGATCGCGATCCTCGGCGTCCTCGCCACCATCACCGTGCTGTCGGTGCGTGGCATCAGCAACAACAGCCAGGCCAGCACCTGCAAGGCCGACGGCAAGGTGCTCGCGGTCGGCATCGAGGCGCACAACGCGCAGTACCCGGCGCTGCTCGGTGTGCCGTACCAGGAGACCGTCAGCGGTGCCGTCGTCGCTCGTGTGAACGGCGCGACCGTCACCCTGCCGGCCGGTTACCCGCTGGCCGTCGCGGCGCTGGGCACGACGCCCGAAAAGACGCTGCTGGCGTTGAAGCTGATCCGTGCCGAGTCGCCGAACGCCGACATCGCCGTCGCGGCTGGCGGTACGGGTGGCGAGGCCTACGTGGCCGGCGACGTGTTCGCCCAGTCGGGTAGCAGCTGCCTCACCAGCACGATGAAGGCCTGACCCGTCACCTGACGGAACACCGACACACGGGGCCGGACCTTCGGGTCCGGCCCCTGTCGCGTCCCGGCATCGACACACCTGCGCGACGGCGAATCATCAAGGAGTCGGCAATTCGACCGACGACCGTGGCGCGGCGTCGGTGCCCGCCGAACCATCTTCAGTGCGGACAGGACGACTGCGGATGCGGTGCACCTGACGTTCACTGAACATCACACGGAGGCTTTCCCATGACGGTTGACATCACCCCGCAGGCCGCAACGACCAAGCGCGACAAGGGCTTCACCCTCGTCGAGTTGCTGATCGTGATCGCGATCCTCGGCGTCCTCGCCACCATCACCGTGCTGTCGGTGCGTGGCATCAGCAACAACAGCCAGGCCAGCACGTGCAAGGCCGACGGCAAGGTGCTCGCGAAGGCGGTCGAGGCGCACAACGCGCAGTACCCGGCGCTGCTCGGCGCGCCCTACCAGGAGGTCGTCAGTGGCACCACCGTCGCTCGTGTGAACGGCGCGACCGTCACCCTGCCGGCCGGTTACCCGCTGGCCGTCGCGGCGCTGGGCACGACGCCCGAAAAGACGCTGCTGGCGCTGAAGCTGATCCGTGCCGAGTCGCCGAACGCCGACATCGCTGTCGTGGCTGGCGGTACGGGTGGCGAGGCCTACGTGGCCGGCGACGTGTTCGCCCAGTCGGGCAGCGCCTGCCTCACCAGTGCGATGAAGGCCTGATCCGTCACCTGACAGAACACCGACACACGGGGCCGGACCTTCGGGTCCGGCCCTTGTCGCGTCAGCGGACCAGCTCGACGCGCAGGCCGACCGAGTCCCACTCCATGTCGACAGGCAGGCGGGTGGCGGCACGGGCCATCGCCCGGCGAGCGGTCCACAGCAGGCCGGCTACGCGCAGCAGGTGCACCGGTGCGGCACCGTCGGGTGGCACGCCGAGGAGCACCTCGTCGACGCCTGGAAGGCGCTCGCGCAACAGGGCACGTCGTTCGGTCACTCCCTCGGGCTGGTACGGCGAGCTGCGCACCGGGAGGTCGCCGTTCAGCGACACGTAGCTCAGGTCGGCCTGCGCCGAGAACCAGTGGCGCTGATGGAAGGGCTGGATCTCGGCCTCGGCTTCACGGAGCCACCGGAACCCACGCCAGTCGTACGGGGTGAGCCACGGCTCGAGCGCTTGCGCTGCCGTGAAGTTCTCGGCACGCAGCGCTGCCCGCGACGGCACCGGGCGCAGCGCCACCAGGCGCGGCCAGCCCAACAGTTCGCGGGCACCGAGGTCGCACGGTCGATACGGCCCGCTCGGCGTATCGGGCAACCCGATGGGGATGTCGATCGCTGCCGCGTCGAACGACGGCTTGTACTCGAGCACCTCCAGCAGGGTGCCCAGCACCAGTGGCTCTTCCACCACCACCGTCACCCCGTTCAGCCGCGCTGGCAGCACCAGCCAGCCACCGGGACAGGGCGTCACCGCGCCGATCGCGGAATAGGGCAGGCGGGGAGGCACGACGGGGTCAGCGGCCGTTCACGGAGGCGGCGTTGGCCATGGTGGCGCTCTGGCCCGAGAGGATGGTCGCCTGCGCCTGCTGCTGGGCCTTCTGCGTGGCGGCCAGCGTCATCACTTCCTTGGGGAACATGCTCGACGCGGTGGCCACCTCGTAGGAGATGATGCCGCTCGCAGCCAGGCGGGCAAGGTCCATCTCGAGCGTGAGCATGCCTTCGGTCTGGCCGGCGATCATCACGTTGCGCAACTGGCGCGACTTGCCTTCGCGCACCAGGTTGCGCACGGCCTCGGTGGCCACGAGCATCTCGTAGGCCGCCACCCGGCCGCCACCCACTGCCGGCAGGAGGCGCTGGCTGACGACTCCCTGCAACGTGCTGGCCAACTGCACCTGGATCTGGTCGCGCCGATCGGAGGGGAAGACGTCGATCACGCGGTCGAGTGCCTGCGCGGCGTCGTTGGTGTGCAGCGTGGCGAACACGAGGTGGCCGGTCTCGGCCAGGGTGAGGGCGATGGCGATGCTCTCGAGGTCGCGCATCTCGCCCAGCAGGATGACATCGGGGTCTTCGCGCAGGGCAGCGTGCAGGCCGTCGGGGAAGCTGGTCACATCGGTGCCCACCTCGCGCTGGTTCACCATGGCCACCTGGTGCTGGTGCAGGTACTCGACCGGATCTTCGATGGTGAGGATGTGGCACGAGCGGGTTGCGTTGATGCGGTCGATCATCGCTGCCAGGGTGGTGCTCTTGCCCGAACCGGTGGGACCCACCACCAGCACCAGCCCGTAGGGGCGGGTGAGCATCTCGTACACCGAGGCCGGGCAGCCGAGTTCGGCCAGCGAGCGGATGCGGCTGGGGATGACTCGCAACGCCAGCGCATACGAGCCGCGCTGGCGGAACACGTTCACGCGGAACCGGCCGATGCTGGGGATGCCGAACGAGAAGTCGATCTGTCGGTTGCGCTCCAACTCCTCGAGTTGGGTGTTGTTCAGCAGCGTGCGCACGGCACGCTCGGTGTCGGCCGGCGTGACGTGCTCGGTGCCTTCGAAGGCCACCAGCACGCCATCGCGGCGCGCCGTGGGGGCGCGGCCGGGTGTGAGGTGGAGGTCGCTCGCGCCGGCCTCGACCGTGGCGACGAGCAGGGCGTGGAGAAGGGGATAGTCGTCGAGCATGGCGGGCTAACCTCGCTGCGTGAGTAGGTGCTGGTTGTGCCGATCCTGGATGTGCCGGTGAGCGCTGCGTGGATCGCCGGGGCAGCGGTGATGGGTCTGCTGATCGGCTCGTTCCTCACCGTGGTGGTCGACCGTGTGCCGCGTGGTGCGTCGGTGGTCAGGCCCGGTTCGGCATGTGGATCGTGCGGTCTGGAACTCGGACCGCTCGACCTGGTTCCCGTCATGAGCTGGCTGCTCCTGCGCGGTCGTTGCCGGCGCTGCCGGGCCCGCATCGGGGTCGAGCCACTGGTGCTGGAACTCGGCACGGCGGCGTTGTTCGTGGCGATGGTGCTGCACTTCGGTGCGGGCTGGACGGCCGTCGCCTACTGCGTGCTGTGCGCCGGACTGCTGGCGCTGAGTTGGATCGACCTGCGGACGAAGCGCCTGCCCCGCGAGATCACCTACACCGTTGCAGCCATCGGTGTGCCGCTGCTGGTGGTGGCCGCATTGGTCGACGACCGGCCAGGCCGCATCACCACGATGGCCGTCGGTGCTGCGATCGCGTTGGCCTTCATGGGCCTGCTCTACGTCGTCAGCCGCGGAGGCATGGGCGACGGCGATGTGCGCCTGTCGCCACTGCTCGGCGCATACCTGGGCTGGCTGGGCCTCGGCTTCGTGCCGGTGGGCCTGTTCCTCGGCTTCCTGTTCGGCGCCGTGGTGGGTGTCGCTGCCATGGCGGTGGGTTCGGCCGGCCGCAAGACGGCCATCCCGTTCGGCCCGTTCCTGGCGGCGGGCACGGTGGTGGGGGTGCTCGCCGGTCAGGCGATCATCGATGCCGTCTGGCGTGTCTGACCTACGGGCGTGCACGGCGTCGACCGATCAGACGCCCTGGTTCATGTCGCCGAGCATGCCGTACATGGCCGATACCAGGGCCACGGCGACGAAGCCGACTACGAGACCGATGAAGATGATGAGCAACGGCTCGAACATGGCGGTGAATCGCCGCATCCGGTCCTCGAGCTCGCGACCGAAGTAGCCGGCTGCCACGTGCAGCTGCTTGTCGAGTGTGCCGGTCTCCTCGCCCACTTTGAACATCTGGCGGGCGGCGCCCGGGAACAGTCCGGTCTCGGCGAGCGGCCGTGCGAAACCGGCTCCCTCCAGCATGGAGGTCTGCACCTGCTCGAACTTCTCGCGGTACACGGCGTTGTCGGTGCCCTCGGTCGTGGTGCGCAGGCCGTCGATCAGCGGCACACCGGCCGTCACCATGGCGCCCAACATGCGGCAGAACCGCTCGAGCAGGGCGCACGCGACCAGATGCCGCACGATGGGGATCTTCAGCAGCACCCGGTCGCGGGTGGGCCGGCCGCCCTCGGTCCTGAACATCCACACGACCAGGAGCACGAATCCGAGGATGAGGCTTGCCGGGATGTACCAGTAGTCGGTGAAGAAGCTCGAGATTCCCAGCATGATCCGGGTGGCCAGCGGCAGGTCGGCGTTCATCTCCTCGAACAGGGGCTTGAACCGCGGGAGCACGAACCCCGCCAGCAGCACCACGGTGGCCACGGCCAGCGCCAGCACCACCAGGGGATAGGTGAGCGACGACAGCAGCTTGGCGCGGGTGTCGATCTCGCGCTGCATGTAGTCGCCGAGGCTCTCGAGCGATTCATCGAGCTTGCCGGTGAGTTCGGCCGAGCGGACGATGCCCACGTAGTACGTCGGAAAGACGTTGGGGTGCTTCTCCATCGAGGCGCTGAGCGTGCCGCCGTTGCGCAGGTCGTCGGCCATCTCGACGATGGCGCGACGCAGCGCCACATCGGTCGACTCGTCGCCGATGATGTCGAGGGCCTCGGTGATCGACACGCCGGCCACCACGAACACGCTGAGCTGACGCGTGAAGTGGAGAAGGTCTTTCTTGTCGACCTTCTCCTTGGTGATCTCGAACTGGAGGATGCTGCGCTTCTCTTCGATCTTCACCGGGTAGAGGTTCTGATCGATGAGCAGGGCGCGGGCTGCGCCGATGGTGGGCGCTTTCTGGACGCCTTCGATGGTGCCGCCGGTCACGTCGATGGCCGCGTAGGTGAAGCTGGGCATGGGGTTCCTCGGGCAGCTAGCTGGCGAACAGGGTGCGGACGACTTCGGGCACGGTGGTGACGTCGTTCTCGACGAGCGCCATCGCCTCTCTCAACATCGTCCGCATTCCTTGGGCAACGGCAAGACGGCGCAGTTCCTCGGTGGTGGCCCAGCCGATGAGCAGGCGCCGCAGTTCGGGTGTGATGCGCAGCAGTTCGTAGACGCCGATGCGGTCGCGGTAGCCGGTGCCGGCGCAGAACGCGCAGCCCGCGCCACGGAAGAACTGGGCCTTGTCGCTGCCACCGCTGTGCTGGCGGAACACGGCCAGTTCGTCGGCAGGTGGGCTGTAGGGCTCTTTGCACGAGTCGCAGATGCGGCGTAGCAGGCGCTGGCCGATCACTCCGACGACCGACGAGGCCACGAGGAAGGCCTCGATGCCCATGTCGAGCAGGCGGTGTAGGGCCGACACGCTGTCGGTGCCGTGCAGCGACGACAGCACGAAGTGGCCGGTGAGGGCCGACTGCACGGCGATGCGCGCAGTGTCGGCATCGCGCATCTCGCCCACGAGGATGACGTCGGGGTCTTGACGCAGAATGGCCTTCAGGCCGGTGGCGAAGGTGAGGCCGGCCTGGTCGTTGGTCTGGATCTGGTTGATGCCCGGCACGATGTACTCCACCGGGTCTTCGATGGTGGTGACGTTCTTGCCGAGCGAGTTGATCTCGGCCAGCGTGGCGTACAGCGTGGTGGTCTTGCCGGCGCCGGTGGGGCCGGCGCAGATGACCATGCCGAACGGCGAGTGGATGAGCTTCGAATAGTGCAGGTAGGTCTCGCGCGGGAAGCCCAACTGGTCGAGACCGATCATCGAACGCTGCTTGTCGAGGATTCGCATGACGATCTTCTCGCCGAACACGGTCGACACCGAGCCGACGCGCACGTCGACGTCGCGTCCGTCGACCACTGTCGAGAACTGGCCGTCCTGCGGGCGACGCTTCTCGACGATGTTCATGCCGCTCATGATCTTCAGTCGGCTGGTGAGCGGGGCGTGCACGCCCATCGGCATGGTGAAGGTCTCGACGAGGTGGCCGTCGATGCGGAAGCGGATGCGCAGTCGGTCGTCGAGCGGTTCGATGTGGATGTCGCTGGCGCGGTCGCGCAGGGCCTGGCCCACCACGCGGTTGACGAGCTGCACCACCGGGGCCTGATCGTCGAGGTCGATCTCGCTGGTCTGGTCGAGGCCGCGGTGCTGCACCTGGGGCTGGTCGAATGCCTGCACCAGTCGATCGATGTCGGCATCGGCGCGGTAGCTGCGATCGATGATCGTGCGGATGGTGGCCGGGTCGGAGGCCATCCACACGACGGGTCGCTTGATCGCGCCGCGCACGGCGGCATCGGTGTCGGTACCGGGTGCCGCCGACAGCATCACCAGGGTGCCGTCGCGCTCGTCGACGGCCACCACGCAGTGATGGCGGGCGACTGCCTCGGGCACGGCTGCGGCGAGCGCTGGTTGCACATCGAGGCTGCGGGTGTCGACGGCCTGCACG
>JBEICS010000065.1:0-8263 GCA_040383925.1 Acidimicrobiaceae bacterium
ACCGGCGAGTCGCAGCCCGATGCTGCCGTCGGCGTGGTGGGCGCGCACCGCTGGGGTTCGGGCGAGATCGTCGTCACCCACGGCGAACTGCTCGATGCCACCGGCCGCCCGGTGCGCGAGTGCCGCTCGGGTGACGACGTGACGTTCCGGCTGCACGTGCGCACGACGGCGCCCGTCGAGGAACCGGCGCTGTGCCTCACGCTGCAGCGCATGGACGGCGCCGTGGTCACCGGACCGGGCAGCCGCGACGTGGAGCTGCAGACCGGCACGGTCGACGGCACCGGCTGGTTCGACCTGCACGTGAGCGACCTCACCCTGCTGCCCGGCGCGTACGAGGTGGTGTCGTCGGTGCGCGACGCGCAGCTGTTGCACATCTACGACCACCTGCACCCGGCAGTGCGGTTCACCGTGAACGCCGGCGTGTACGCCGAGCGCAGCGGTGTGGTGAGCATGCGGCCCGACTGGAGTTTCCACCGGGCATAGGGGTGCGTCAGTCGGCCGTGCGTATCCGGTCGAGCAGTGCCTTCAGCTTCCAGGCAGGTGCCCGCTCACCCTCCCAGTTGGTGGTGAGCGGGTCGGCGTGGGCCCGGTAGTGCAGCAGTTCGTCGCTGGGGTGAGCCGAGTCCTCGTACCAACCCAGGTGCCGGGCGAGGTACGGGGCGCCGGTGCGCAGCGCCGGATCGAGCACGTAGCCGACACCTGCCCGGTACATGGCGAAGGTGGTGTCGATGGGCGCCGCGTACAGGCCGGGCTCGACCTCGCGCTCCCAGTACTTCTGCTCCCAGGCCACCACGGTGTCGCGGTGGGCGTAGTGGGCGGGCAGGTCGTCGATGCGCAAGCCGAAGCCCACTTTGGCGATGTCGGGGTGGGCCTCGAGCACTGCCGCAAAGTGGTCGAGCGCGTCGAGCGGGCACGCCTCGTCGGGCACCACGTCGGGGTCGGTCACCACGATCGGTGCGTGGCGGTTCAACTCGGGCACCAGACCGCTGAGCCAGGGGGCGGTGTGCCACAGGTTGGCGTGGGTGCGGCGCACGTGGTGCGGCGACGCCGCCAGGTAGTCGAGCAACGGCTCGTAGGTGCTGCCGTTGTCGAGCAGCCAGATCTCGGCGTTACCTGCCCGTTCGAGCCAGTCGACGAGCGGCACCAGCGATGCCAGCCGGTCGCGCACGTTGATGATGACGTGATAGGTGGTCATGGCTGCGACCGCCTGCCGCGCAAACGGGCGTAGACCTTCCGGGCCGGGGCCGCGGCACGGAACAGCGTCGAGTGCTCGACCGCGTGCAGCGCCTGCTCGGTGCGGGCCAACTGCGCCTCGAGTTCGGCCACCCGTGCCGCGAGCGCGGCACGCTCGGCCAGCAGCGCCTGGTGATCCTGGGCGAGATGCACGCGGGCGGCCACCTGGTGTTCGGCGAACGACATCAACTCGATGATGCGGTTGCGCAGCGCCTGGTCCTGCGCGGCGAACTGCTCGCTCAACTCGACGAGTTGTGCCACGAGATCGTCGGGAGGCGGCGTCGACACGTGGAGAAGGGTACCCGCAGCGATCAGGCACAGCCCGCACGACGGTGCACAGCTGCCGATGTACGGCCGCAGTTAGAGTCATATCCATGTCCCGCACCGACCAGTTCAGTCTCCTCACCGAGTCGTGGGGAATGCCGATGCCCGACATCGAGAAGGAGATGATCTTCCGGCGCTACTCGTTCCTCGCCGAGATGGCTGCCGGCAAGCGCCTGCTCGAGGTGGGCTGCGGCGCCGGTCTGGGCAACCACCTGCTCGACGGGCAGGTCGACGTGTTGTGCTCGTTCGATCTCGAAAAGGCCAACATCGACAATGCCGTCGCCCATGCCCCGGGTCTGTACGGCTGCGCCGATGCGCAGCGACTGCCGTTCGCCGACGGCTCGTTCGACGTCGTCGCCGCCTGCGAGATGATCTACTACGTGCCCGACCAGGCGCAGATGCTCACCGAGATCCGCCGTGTCCTGCGGCCCGGCGGTGCCGTGTTCCTGGCCATGGCGAACCCCGAGCGCCCCGGCTTCCACCATTCGCCGTTCAGCACGCACTACCCGTCGGCCCGCTCGGCCACGGCACTGCTCGCGGCTGCCGGATTCACGCCACAGGTGTACGGAGTCTTCCCGCTCAGTACGTCGCTGAAGAGCCGCGTGCTGCGTCTTGCGTCTCGTCTCGCCGTGAAGTTCCACCTGGTACCGAAGACCCTGTCGGGCCGGGGCAAGTTGAAGAAGCTGTTCTACGGCGAACTCACACCGTACGAAGGTGTGACGCACCTCACCGAGGCCACCGACATCCCACAGCCGGTGGCCGTCAGCGGCCAGTCGCCGTGCACCGGTTACTCGGTGCTGTACGCGGTCGGCCGCCTGCCCGCATGAGGGTCTGGGTCGTCGAGGTCGGCGAGCCACTCCCGATCGACCCCGGCCCGCCGCGCCTGATGCGCGCCGGACTGCTGTGTGAGCAACTCGCTGCACGTGGCCACGAGGCTGTCTGGTTCACGTCGGCCTTCAACCACTACCGCAAGATGATGCGACCCACGGGCACCTTCGATGTGGCCTGCGAGGGTGGCGCCTACCAGGTGGTCACACTCAAGGCACTCG
Source organism: Acidimicrobiaceae bacterium (assembly GCA_040383925.1). Classification (GTDB taxonomy): domain Bacteria; phylum Actinomycetota; class Acidimicrobiia; order Acidimicrobiales; family Ilumatobacteraceae; genus VFMC01. The sequence continues at coordinate 2,607 of JBEICS010000065.1, forward strand.
GCTACGAGCGGCACATCTCGGTACGGCGTCTTCGCGACCATCGCGCCACCGCTCGCGATCTGCTCGCCAACGCCGACCGCTTTCCCCGGCCCGATGTCATCTGTGCCGGGTTGCCCACCCTCGACCTGGCCGACGCGAGCGCTCGACTGGCCGATCGCTACTCGGTGCCCTGTGTGGTCGACATCCAGGATCTCTGGCCCGACATCTTCGTCGAGCGACTGCCACGCCTGGCTCGCCCGTTCGCTGCACCGCTCTTGTTCCCGATGGAGCGGATGGCTCGCAGGGCATGTGGCCGCGCCACCGGCGTCGTCGGGATCAGTGAACCCTTTCTCCAGTGGGGTCTCGACCATGCGCGCCGGCAACCTGGGCCCTCCGATCGACTGTTCCCGCTCGCCTATCAGCCACAGGACTCCACCGCCGAGGGAACGGCCGAGGCGGCGCGTTTCTGGAACGAACAGGGCGTCGATCTCGAGCGCCCGATGGCGGCGTTCGTCGGATCGATGGCATCGGTGTTCGAGTTCGACCACATCGTCGACCTCGCCCGACGGTGGTGCGACGAGTGGCCCGAGTTCCTGTTCGTGCTGGCCGGCATGGGGCCCGAACGCGACCGCCTGATGGCGAGGGCCGCCGACCTGCCGAATGTTGTCTTTCCGGGCTGGATCGATGCTCAACAGATCACGCTGCTCTTGCGAAGCGCCCGCGTCGGGCTCGCGCCGTACATCCCGCGCCACGACTTCGAGTCGACACTCTCGAACAAGATCATCGAGTACCTCTCGGCAGGTCTGCCCATCGCGACAACGCTCACCACCGGGGTGACGGCAACGCTGATCCGCGACAATCAGGTCGGTGCCTCGTACACATCGACGGCCGACTCGCTGGGCGACACGCTGCACCGACTGGTCGACTCGCCGGCCGAGCGCCAGGCATCGTCGGCGCGGGCACGCGCGCTCTTCGACGCCCGCTTCGCGGCCGATCTCGTCTACGGCGAGTACGCCGACTACCTGGCGGAACTCGCTGTTACTCGTCGCGCGACGTGACGACGGTGGTGCGCCCAGGGGGTGGCGTAGGGACGAGTTCGTCTTCGCGGAGCGCCAGCCGGCAGAGCGTGGGATCGGCCTGCTTCTTGGTGAGGATCGCTGCAACTCCGGCGAGCGCCTTCGACCGGTTCAGCGAGTTCATCACGGTCAACCAGAGCACCTTCACATCCATCGCCGTGGTGTGGTTGTCGACGTAGAACAACCCGAGCCGGCTCTTCCCCGGCCGGATCAACTGGTTGTAGGCGATGTCAGGGTCGGCCTTGTCGGCAAGGATGTCTCCCTCGTCGGCGAACACGATCGACGCCAGGTCGGTGATGCCCGGCCGCACGCTGAGCAGTCGCTGCTCTTCATCGCTGTAGAGCCGCACCTCGCGCTCGACGTTCGGGCGAGGACCCACCAAGCTCATCTCACCCTTCAGGACGTTCCACAGCTGCGGGAGTTCGTCGATCTTGTACCGACGGATGAACTTCCCCACCCCCGTGATGCGCGAATCGTTCGCGCCTGTGGAGTCGACGCCACTCTTGTCGGCGTTCTTCACCATCGAGCGGAACTTCACCATCCTGAACGTCTTCATGCCACGGGTCATGCGTGGTGCCACATAGAACGGGCTGTGGCGGTCGTATGCCCAGATCGCGATGGCGATGGGCACCAGCAGCGGTGACAGCAGGACCAGCGCAACGATCGAGACGACGATGTCGGTGAGGCGCTTCATGAGTGCTCCAGGGGTTCAGGAGTTGGTGGCATGGACGGCAGCAACGATGTCGCTCGCCTTCGGGTAGTACGCCGCCTCGAGCGGCTTGCTGGTGGGAGCCGGCGCTTCGGCGATGTTCACCCGACGCGGGGCCGCCTGCAGCGCCGACGGCCCGAGTTCTTCGACGACACGGGTGATGACTTCGGCTGCGATACCGCACGACCGCCAATCACCTTCAGCGACCACGAGGCGACCCGTTCGGGCAACGCTCTCGAGGATGACCGTCGGATCGATCGGATTGAGCACTCGCATGTCGATCACCTCGGCGCTGACGCTGTCGTCGGCGAGCAGGTCGGCGGCCTCTGCGGCCAGTTTGGTGGTCCACGACATACCGACCACCGTCACGTCGGAACCCGGCCTGAACACCCGGGGGCCCTGCAGGGCCAGGGGCACCGACGATGGCGCCGCGAGCTCGCCGAGGTCCCACTCGTACAACCAGCGGTCGTCGATGTATACGACCGGGTCGTCGCACAGCGTCGCTGCCACCATCAGATCCTGCGCATCTTGCGGCGTGGCCGGCACCACCACGCGAAGGCCCGGGATGTGAGCGAACCACGAGAACAGGCTCTGGCTGTGCTGAGCCCCCTGCTCGCCACCACGATTGACGATGAGCCGGAACACTGCCGGAACGGGCGCACCCCCACCGAACATCGAGTTCCACTTCGCGGCCTGGTTCACCATCTGGTCGACGGCGAGCAGCGCGAAGTCGACCCGCGGATGGGTGACGATCGGCCGGTATCCGCACAACGCTGCCCCGATGGCGGCACCGGTGCAGGCGAGTTCGCTGACCGGGGTGTCGATCACCCTGTCGCGTCCGAACTCCATCTCGATCTCGCGCATCGTGTTGCCGACGTACCACGGGCTCCACAACCCTTGGCCGATCACGATGACGTTGGGGTCGGCGGCGAGCACGTGGTGGATCCCCGAACGAACTGCATGGCCGTACTGCATCAGCGACCACCCCGATCGGCGTACACGACATCGAGCAAGTCGGTGACCGGCGGGAAGTCGGCCGACCGTGCCGCTTCGAGCGCACGTGCCACCTCGGCCCGAACCGACTCGTCTGCCCGGTCGAGGTCGCCACGTTCGACACCCGAGGGAACCAGTGCCTCCACGAGGCGAGCGATGGGATCGCGTTCGCGCCATGCAGCAAGGTTGTCCTTGCGCTCGACGCCGACATCGTTGTCTTCGCGATGGCCGACATGGCCGCGCCAGCGATAGGTGACCGCCTCGATCAACGCCGGACGCGGAGACTCGCGCATCGACGACACCAGACGCTGCGTGGTGTCGGCCACCTCGACCACGTCGTTGCCGTCGATCGTGACCGTTTCGATGAGGTGGGCGTCGGCATACCGGGCCGTGCGGTCGGATGGTTGACGCAACCCGATGTGCAGGTGGCTGGAGTAGAGGTTGTTCTCCACCACGAACAGCACCGGCAGGTTCATGCTGGCCGCCAGGTTCAGCGACTCGTGGAACACGCCCTCCTCCGTCGCGCCGTCACCCAGGAAACTGACTGCGACATCGCCTGCGCGGTCGAGCTTGGCAGCGAGTGCCGCACCCACAGCCATGGGGATCGTCGCCCCGACGATGGGCACCGTGCCGATCAGGCCGTGCTGCGGCGCACGTAGGTGCATGCTCCCACCGAAACCTCGCGAGCAGCCGGTCACCTTGCCGAGCACCTCGGCCAACAGTTCCTCGACCGGTGCGCCGAGAGCGAGGAAATGGCTGTGGCTGCGGTGCGCGCCGAAGCTCCGGTCGGTCGGCCGCAACGCTGCAGCCACGCCGACCGCGACCGCCTCCTGGCCGATACCGAGGTGACACGGGCACACGGCCTCGCCCGACTCGACCATGCCCGCGATCACTTCTTCGGCACGCCGGATGAGCAGCATCGTGCGGTGCCAGGCGAGCAGTTGCTCGGTCGAGCGATGAGCGAGCTGGATCGGTGCCCTGAACTCGCCCGGGTCGGCGAGCAGATCGAGTCGACGTGCAGGATCGGCAATCGTCATGAGAGGTAGAAGCTCCGGATCTCTTCGATGACAATGGCCACCTCATCGTCGGTGAGCATTGAATTCATTGGTAGCAGCATGCAGCGACGGAACAGTTCGTCAGTCTTCGGCAGATCGAACGTCAGCCCGAGTTCCTCGAATTGATGGACCGGCGTACCATTCCACTGAATCAATGTGCCGACTCCGCGCTCGCGCAGATGGTCGCGCAACGCGTCGCGCTGCTCGGCTTCGATCTCGTAGTTCTGGTAGACGTCGAAGTGATCGGGGTGAGCGTCAGGAGCAGGCGGGAGCACCAGTTGCTCGAGGTCGCCGAGGCCTGCCTGGTAGGCCGCAGCCACGCTGCGGCGACGGTCGATCTCGGCATCGAGCTTGGCCAATCGCGCCAGCAGCACGGCGGCCTGCAGGTTGTCGAGTCGGCTGTTCAGTCCCCAGGTGACCACGCGGCCGTCAGGGTTGCGGCCGTGGTCGGCGAGCAGGCGTACCTTCTCGGCGATGTCGGCATCGTTGGTGACGATGCCACCACCGTCGCCGAAGCAGCCGAGCGTCTTCGCCGGATAGAAGCTATAGGTTCCCGCCGCACCGAACGTACCGGCCGACCGACCCTTGTAGCGCGAACCGACCCCTTGCGCTGCGTCTTCGACCAACACGAGATCGTGCTTGGCCGCCACCGCGAGGATCGGGTCCATCGCTGCCGTTCGACCGTTCAACTGCACCGGCAGGATGCACCGGGTTCGTGGCGTGACAGCGGCTGCGGCCGCCTCGACATCGATGAGGTGATCGGGCCCGCACTCGACCAGCACGGGCGTTGCACCGACGAAGTGCACACTCGCGGCAGTAGCGATATAGGTGTGCGACGGCAAGATGACCTCGTCGCCCGGCCCCACACCTGCGGCACGGAGCGCAATGATGATGGCGTCGGTTCCGTTCGCTACGCCAATGGCATGGTCGACACCGATGAATGAACGAAGTGCCTCTTCGAAGTCGCGATTCTCTTGTTGCAGAATGAAGGCGCCACGGTCAAGTACGCTGTTCATCGCTGAGTGGTATTCGTCGCCATGCATTGCAAACATGGCGCCATAACGGAAGAAGGGCACGCGCATGAGGCGACAGGCTACCAGTCGGATACCCCGCCGACCGGGCATGCCCCTGAGCGTGCCGGTAGCTGCGGGCTGATGCACGAACGCCCCCTCACCGAGAGCGCAAAGCGCCGGTGAACGGCTTGTTGGCGGTCGCCCGGACGAGACAGCGACGCGGGCCGGGTCGACCCGGCACGGTGGCAGCGAATGCGCTGCTGTTCCTGGTGGTCGTCGCCGCGTACGAGCGCTACGTCGTTCCGATCTACGCCTATGAGGGCTACACGACCCGTGGCGTCGATCTCGCCACCCTCATGCCACCACTGGTGCTCGCCAGCCTGCCTGCTCTGTGGCTTCCCCTGCGGCCGAAGCGACTCTCGGGCATCGTGCTCTGGGTGGTGCAGGTGCTCATCGTGGTTCCCACCTGCGCGGTCACGCCGTTGATCCCGATCCGGCCCTACTGGCAGTCGATCGCTTGGTGCGCCTGGGTGGTCGCCTGCCACGCAGGCGCTTCGTGGGTGCTGTGGACAGCGCCGGTGCGCCTTCCGTCTGGTCCGTTCCAGGCCGAACGCGTCCGCCGGGGCACCATCGCCGCCTCGGCCGCGGTCGTCCTGCTCTGTGCAGCGGCACTCGGCACGCCGACGACGATCACCTCGCTCAGCGATGTGTACGTCATCCGCCTCAGATTCAGAGAACAGTTGGCATCGGTGCCCGGCGTGTTCGGGTATCTCGTCGGCTGGCTCAACGGCCTCATCGCCCCGCTGCTCATCATCAGCGGCATCTGCCGCCG
>JBEICS010000066.1:0-8170 GCA_040383925.1 Acidimicrobiaceae bacterium
ACTTCCGTACACTGCCGCACTGGCAATTGCCCCTCTAGCTCAATGGCAGAGCAACGGACTCTTAATCCGCAGGTTCTCGGTTCGAGCCCGAGGGGGGGCACCACACAGCGCCGTGGCCGGCATCTCTTCCCTCGATACAGCTTCCGGGACGGGCCCCACCCCATCTGGGTGATCAGCAGCGTTTCCAACTGTTCACTTGATTCCTGCCCTGCGCAGCGGTGACTCCTCGGTACTGTCTGGGACGAGATCTCGTTCCGGAGGCAGTCATGGCCAACGCCACCCCGTCCACCCGCACCCGTCTGGCGCGCCTCGCTGCGTTCACCGTCGTCGCAGCGCTCGCTGCCGGCGCCTGCAGCGGCGACGACGACGGCGACAGCGCCGCCACGACCGCTGCCCCCACCAGTGCAGCACCCGTCACCACTGCAGCCCCCGACACCACGGCACCGCCCACCACGGAGGCGCCACCGGTGGCCGCCACCGCGTTCACGCTCGCCTATGTCGAGCCGGCCGCAGGCCTGCTGGGCGACCTCGCCACGGCGCAGCGACGCGGCATGGAAGACGCGTTGAACGACATCAACGCCGGCGGCGGTGTGCTGGGCGGTTCGGTGGCCATGACCACCATCACCGAGCCGCGCAGCGGCGATGTGGCGCGGGTGGTCACCGACGCCGTGGCCGCCGGCGCGAACGCCATCGTCGGCCCGGCCGGCAGCACCACGGCCACGGCCATGATCCCCGCGCTCGAGGTGGCTGCCACCACGGCCTGCTCGGGCTCGGCCACGGCACCGTCGCTCACCTCGTCCGACACCACCGGCCGCTTCTTCCGCACGGCCGTGTCCGACGAACACCTCATCGCCCACCTCGTCGACACCCTCCGCACGCGCCTGCCCGAGGGCGCCAGCGTTGCCGTGGTCGCCCGCAGCGACGCCTACGGCATCGGCGTGGGTGCCGGCCTCACCGCCTCGCTCACGGCCCAGGGCATCGCCGCCACCATCGTCCCGTATTCGTCGTCGACAGTGCTGTTCAACGACACCGCCGCTGCCGTGGTCGCCACCGGGGCGCAGCAAGTGGTGCTCGTCAGCTACGGCGAGGGCGCCTCGCTGCTGTCGTCGCTCGTGAAAGCCGGTGTGCCCACCACGTCGATCATCGGCCTCGACGGCATGTTCACGCCACGCCTCGCCGCGCAGGCCTTCCCCTCCAGCCCCACATCGGCCGACGGCGTCAGCATCATCGGCACCACCGGCGCCCGCGACTACATCGCGTCGTTGATCGAGCGCAATCCCGAGGGCCAGGTGGTGTACGCCGCCCAGGTGTACGACTGCGCCGTGGCGCTCACGCTCGCCGCGCAGGCGGCCGGCAGCACCGATGCCACCGCCATCGCCGCGCAGATGCCCGCCGTCACGGCCGGCGGCGTGGCGTGCACCACCTTCGCCGACTGCATGAGCAAGCTCCGGGCCGGTGAGGACATCGACTTCGACGGCCGCAGCGGCACGATCGGGTTCGACGCCCTGGGCGACCCGTCGAGCGCCCGCTTCACCACCACCGTCATCGCCGGCGGCCAGTTGGGCGAGACCGCCAGCGTCGACATCGACATCGCCGCCCAGCGCGACCAGGCGGCCTACGAGGCGGCCATTGCGTCGGCCGGCTTCACGACCAACCTCCAGGGCAAGCTCACCCTCCTCGGCTTCTACAGCGGGCCCATCGACGGCATCTACGACGACGAGGTCATCGCTGCGCTGGCAGCGTTCCAGACATCGGTGGGCCTGCCCGCCACGGGCCAGTACGACCAGGCCACCGACGACGCACTACGCGCCAAGCTCGGCAGTGGTGCTGCGGCCATCAGCCAGGCCACCGCCGACCTGCAGTTGATGCTCACGCAACTCGGCTACTACCGCGGCCCGATCGACGGGAAGTACTCGCAGGCCGTCATCGACGCCGTGAAGAAACTGCAGGCCGACCTCGGCGTGCCGCAGACCGGTGTCGTCGATGCCGCCACGCTGAAGGCCGCCTACGAACAGGGTCTCGCCAACCAACCGGAGCCGCCGGTGCCGTCGACCACCACCACCGCTCCCCCGCCGCCCACGACGGCGGCTCCTGAGCCCACGGTCCCACCGGTCACCCTGCCCTCCACCCCCGACCTCGTCGACACGCTCGAGGCCGATCCGCGGTTCACCACACTCGCCGGCCTCATCGTGATCGCCGGTCTCCGCGACGACCTCGCCCAGGTCGGCCCGTTCACCATCTTCGCCCCCACCAACGACGCGTTCGACGCCCTCGACGCCGACACCCTGGCGGCGCTCATCGACGATCCTGCGGCGCTGCGCGACCTACTGCTGTACCACGTGGTGCCGGGCGGCTACGACGCCGGTTCGCTGTTCGAGGGCACGCTGCCCACGCTGAACGGCGCCATGCTGGGCGTGAGCCTGGCCGACGGGGTGCGGGTGAACGGCTCGGCCGTGGTGGCTGCCGACATCCGCGCATCGAACGGGATCATCCACGGCATCGACGCCGTGCTGAGCCCCGCCACGCCCCTCTGACTCACACTGGTCTGACTCACACAGGTCGGAGTCGGGACACCACCTCGACCCAGTCTCGGAGCAGGTGCTGCTGAGCACCTGCTTCGGGGCCGGCCATCGGTCGATGTGCCGCCACGTGCGCCAACGCATCGTCGTGGGGCAACTCGATCCGCATCAGCACCCCGGCGGCCACCGTGCCGGCTCGACCGATCCCGGCGGCGCAGTGCACGACCACTGTCTCGCCGGCCGTCAAGCGATCGGCGATGGTGCCCACGATGTCGGCGAAGTGGTCCAGCGGAGGAGCACACAAGTCAGGCACCGGGAACCAGGCCGCCCGCGTCGGTACGTGCTGATCGAGCCAGGCCACGTAGGTCGGATAGCGGTCGACGAGTTCGTGTCGCTCGGTGAGGCACACGACGAACGACGCCTGCACGGCGTCGAGCAGCCGTTCCGGATCGGGGCCGATGGCGTGCTTGCCGCACAGCCACAACCGTCCGGGCACCGACCGCAGCGGGATCTCGTCGACACCACCGTCGACCGAGCGACCGCGCGGCCAGCCCGGCGAACTCGCGGTCACGGCACGAGCACCGTCTTGCCGGTTACTCGTCGCTGCAGTTGGTCGCCGAGCGCCCGTGCCGCCTCGGCGAACGGGTATGCCACCGGCTCGACCGGGTGCAGGTCGCCGCGCCCGATGGCATCCACGACCTCGGCCAACATCGCTGCGTTCTCGGCCTGGTGGCGCGCCACCCAGCCACCCCAGTCGACACCCGTGACTCGCCGGTTGCGCAGCAGCACATGGTTGGCGGGCAACTGCGGGATGGTGCCCGACGCGAAGCCGATGACCAGGAACTGGCCGTCGTCGCGCAGCGTGCGCAGCGCCTGCTCGCCGAGCGCTCCGCCCACCGGGTCGTACACCAGGTCGACGCCGTCGGCCGGGTGCTCGCCACCGTGTTCGGCCAGCAACTCGCGGGTACGGGTCTTCACGTCCTCGCTGCTCGTGTCGATGGTGGCCACGGCGCCGTGCTCCACCGCTACGGCCCGCTTGTCGGCACTCGACGCTGCGGCGATGACCTGCAGGCCCATCGCCCGGCCGACATCGACCGCGGCCAGCCCCACCCCGCCGCCGGCACCCAGCACCAGCAGCCACTGTCCCGCCTGGGCACGCGCCCGGTGGTGCAGCGCGAACCACGCCGTCATGTAGCTCTGTGTGAAGGTGGCCGCCTGCCCGTCGGTGAGCGCGTCGGGCGTGCGCATCACCCGGCGGGCGTCGAGCACCACCTCGCTGACGAACCCGCCGAAGCCGACGTTGGCGAAGACACGATCGCCGACACCGAAGCCGGTCACCTCGGTTCCCACCTCGGCGATGCGCCCGGCCACCTCGTTACCGGGCGTGAAGGGCACCGGCGGCTTGATCTGGTACAGCCCCTGGACGATGAGGCCGTCGACGAAGTTCACCCCCGCAGCCGTCACCTCGATGCGCACCTCACGCGGTCCACACGGCGGCGACGGTCGCTCGTCGACCGTGAGGAGCTCGAGCGGACCGAAGGCAGAACAACTCACCACGCGCATGGATGCACCGTACTGGCATGCTGGTGCCCGATGCGGCTCGAACCGTTCACCCTCACCGGTCGCCACGTGGTGCTCGAACCCCTGGCCGCCGATCATGTCGAGGCGCTGGTCGACGCTGCGAACCTCGACCGGTCGTCGTACGGCTACACCCAGGTGCCCGCTCATCACCACGAGATGCGCGGCTACGTCGAGGCGCTGCTGGCCGCGGCACGCAGCGACACCGTCGTGCCGTTCGTCCAGCGCCTGACCCGAACCGGCGAGGTGGTGGGCTGCACCCGCTTCCTCGATCTGCGCTGGTGGAGCGGCCGGCCCACGCCCGACGAGGCCGAGATCGGCGGTACCTGGCTACGCGCCGATGTGCAGCGCACGGCCGTGAACACCGAGGCCAAACTGCTGCTGCTGTCGCACGCGTTCGAGGTGTGGCAGGTTCACCGCGTGGCCATCTGCACCGACGCCCGCAACGAACGCAGCCGTACCGCCATCGCCCGGCTCGGCGCACACTTCGAAGGCGTGCTGCGCAACCACCGCCCCGCCGCCGGTCACGCCGTACCGCTGGGCGGCGCCCGCGACACCGCGGTGTTCTCGATCGTGGCCACCGACTGGCCCGCCGTGCGCGACGGACTGCGGCGGCGACTCGACGTCGGTTGAGGCGCGGTCTCAGCGGTCGTGCGCGAGCCGGCCGACGACCACCACCACCGCTCCCGCCACCGCTGTGGTGACGACCAGACACACGAGCGTCGCCCAGGGCAGTGCCGAGCCGCCGCTGCGGTCGAGCAGCCACCCGGTGAGCAACGGCAGCACCAGACCGCCCACACCCGAGGCCGCCACGATGCGCGACGTGGCCTTGCCCGACAGGCGCAGGCGCTCGTCGACGTACGCCATCATCGTCGGGTACTGCGGGCCGAGCGACAGGCCGAGCACACCGCACGCCACCCACACCCCGAGGCCATCGCCCCACACCACCAGCGCTGCCGCGGCCACCACCGACAGCACGCACGAACCCAACACGAGTGTGACGAGGGTGAGTCGGGTCGCGAGCACGATGCCCAACAACCGACCCAACGTGAACCCGGCCAGGAACATCGAGGCGAACAGCCCGGGGCCGTTCACCCCGCCGAGCGACTCGACCTCGGCGTAGGTGGGTGCCCAGCCGAGGAACGTCACCTCGCTGCCCACGTAGAGGAAGTAGAAGACGCACACGAGCGCCAGCGGCACGGCCGTGGTCGCAACGCCAGTCGTGTCGGCGGTGGATGCTCGGCGCCGGGGCACCTCGGTACCCCGCAGCAGTGCCACCACCGCTGCGGCGCCGAGGGCCAGTGCCACCGCGACCCACACCAGGCTGTCGGTCGACGAGATCGACCACGCCACCAGCAACGGCGTGGCCAGTGCCCCGATGCCGAAGCACAGGTGCAGGGCATTGAGCGTTGCGCCGATGCGCTCAGGACGCTGACTCCACACCACGAGCGTGTTGCCGCCCACATCGATCACACCACCCGCCGCGCCGATGAGGGCGAACAGCAGCACCACGACCGCGAAGGTGGCCGACCAGGCCACGGCGAGCACGGCCGTGATGCCCAGCACGAAGGCCCCGAGGAGCAATCGGTGCCCACCACCTCGATCGAACGGTCGACCTGCGGCATACGACGCGATGATGTAGCCGATCGAGCCGCCGCTCAGCACCAGACCACTGGTGGCGATGCCCACCCCCGTGCGGTCACGCAGCCAACCGAGCGCCGGCCCGTTGATGCTGAGCAGCATGCCGAGCACGATGAACGTGACCAGATACCCGGCCACCGGCGACCGCGCCACGGTCGATCGATCGTCGGTGGCCGCCTGCACGCGCCGATGGTAGGCGACCAACCGCTCACGGCCGTACCTCCGCGATCACCTGCCGGTACATCCGTACCGTGTTCGGACGCAACGCTGTTATTCGCCGGGAGGTCGCCAGTAACGTCGCCGACGTGCGGGTCGTCATGGTGGTGGTTCACCCCTCCTCGGGGAGTTTCAGCCATGCCGTCGCGCACCAGGCCGAGGCATCGCTCAGCAGCAGCGGGCACACCGTGGTCGTGCACGACCTCTACGCCGAGGGCTTCCGCGCCGCCATGTCGGTTACCGAGCGCCAGGCCTACCACTCACCCGAACCGATCGTCTCCGACGATGTCGCCCGGCACGTGGCCGACATCCGCGCCGCCGACATGCTCGTGTTCGTCTACCCCACCTGGTGGAGCGGTCTGCCGGCGATGCTGAAGGGCTGGCTCGACCGGGTGATGCTGCCCGGCGTGGCATTCCGCTTCGACGACACCAACCACGTGCAGCCCGGGCTCACCAATGTGAAGCGACTCGTCGGCATCTCCACCTACGGGTCGCGCTGGCTCTACGTGAAGCTCATCAACGACAACGGCCGACGCACCCTGCTGCGCACCGTGCGGTTGAGCACAGGGTTGCGCACACGGAGCACCTGGATGCCGCTGTATCGCATGGACACCGCCAGCACGGCTCGACGAGAGGCGTTCCTCCGCTCGATCGACCGGAAGATGCGCAGTCTGTGAACGCATACGTCGTCTACTGCCACCCCGACCGCGAGTCGCTGGCGGGCGCTGCGCTCGACCGGGTGATGGCGGGCCTCGAGCAGGGCGGGCACGCCGTCCGGCTGAGCGACCTCTATGCCGACGGCTTCGAACCAGCGCTCAGCGCCACCGAGCATGCGAACCAACTCGTCGATCATCGCGAGCAGCCCGAGGTGCGCGCCGCGTTGCAGGGCTACATCGACAACCTCATCTGGTGCGACGCCCTCGTCCTCGTCTACCCGACCTGGTGGGGTGGGCAGCCAGCGATGCTGAAGGGCTGGTTCGACCGGGTGTGGGTGACGGGCGTGGTGTACGAGGCGCCCGCCGGCAAGAACCGCATCACCTCGCTGCTCCACAACGTGCAGCGCATCGTCGTGGTCACCACGCACGGCTCGTCGAAACGGGTGAACATCCTGCAGGGCGAACCCGGCAAGCGCACGGTCACCCGCTCGCTGCGCGCGCTGTGCAACCACTGGTGCCGCACCGACTGGATCTCGATCTACGCCGTCGACCGGGCCACACCCGACGACTGCCGCCGCTTCCTCGAGCGCGTCGAACGCCGCATGGCGTCACTGCGCTCGAGGCGTCAGGCGAAGGCTCCGGCGTAGGCCCCGTCGGGGTTGCCGTTCGACACCACGCCGCCCGCGACCTCATTGGTGATGACCACCTGCGACACCGGCGCATCGACGCTGAACGGTTCGATGTCGGGGGCCGGGCCGATGACGCCCAGCGAGATGACCTGCTCGCCGACGACGCCCCACAACTGATAGGTGCGGTCCGACGAGAGGGCCGGCAGTCCGGACACGACGAGGAACCCATGGCCGTCCTGGTCGATGATCGCTTCGCCCACGACGGTGCCGTCGGCGCCTTGCAGCGTGGTGATTTGCGACTCGCGGTCGGCGCGGGCCTCGGCGACGGCGGCCGCCAGCGGCGACTCGTTGCGATCGGTGCGCACCGACGACACCACCACGATGGCGACGACCGCAGCAGCGGCCGATGCCACCGCCCACGCAGCAGCCGAACGCATCCACCGGCGTCGCGAGGGCCGTACCGCTGTGCCAGCGGCCAGATCGGCGCGAGCCTGCTCGAGCGACATCACCTCGGCGAGGCGGCCCATCGGCGCCGGAGCGGGCTCGTCGAGTTGCGCAGCGATGCGGTCCCACAGGCCCTCGGGGGCGGCTGTACCGCTCCACGCCAGCAGCGTGGCCACCTCGCGGTGCTCGGCCACTTCCTGACGTGCACGCGGCTCGACGAGGAGGTACTCCTCCACGGCACGGCGCTCCTCGTCGGAAACGGCGTCGAGCGCATAGGCGCCGAGCAGTTCGTCGAGTTCGTTGTTGTCGATGCTCATGCGTCCACCACCGTTACGCCGAGCGCCGTCAGTTCGACGCGTAGCCGTTTGAGACCTGACCGGATGCGGCTCTTCACCGTGCCCTCCGCTTCGCCGAGTTCGGCAGCGACTTCGCGGTACGTGCGCCCACCGAAGTAGGCCAGCTCCACCGCCGCCCGCTCGGCGGGGTG
>JBEICS010000067.1:0-8154 GCA_040383925.1 Acidimicrobiaceae bacterium
CACCTCGCCGACGACGCCATCCGCATCACCAACCCGCTGGTCGCCGACGAAGACATCCTGCGCCCATCGATGCGACCCGGTCTGCTTCGCGCCGTGGCGTTCAACGAGTCGCACCGCCGGCCCGGTGTGTCGCTGTTCGAGGTCGGCCACGTCTACCCGCCCGGTCAGCGCACCGACGACCTGCCGCCCGAGTTCGACGGCCTAGCTGTCGCCCTCGCCGGCCAGGAGGCGCCGGCCGCCATGACGCTGTGGCGCGAGGTGTCGCGGGCGCTCGGTGTGGGGGCGCGGGTCGACCAGCAACAGGTGCCCGCCGGCATGCACCCCACCCGGTCGGCCACGCTGTCGATCGGACGCGATGTCGTTGGCGCAGTCGGCGAGATCCACCCCGACGTGCTCGACGCGTTCGGTGTCGCCCAGCGGGTGGCCTGGCTCGAACTCGACCTCTCCCGACTGCTGGCCATCGAACCGAAGATCGTGCAGTGGAAGGCGGTCAGTCGGTACCCGTCGACCGATCTCGACTTCGCCTTCGTAGTGCCCGACGGCATCTCGGCCGAGCGGGTCGACAAGAACATCCGTCAGGCCGCCGCCGGTCTCCTGGTCGACCTGGCGTTGTTCGACGTGTTCCGGGGAGCAGGTGTGCCCGACGGTTCGCGCAGCCTGGCCTACCGCCTGCGCCTGCAGGCCTTCGACCGCACCCTCACCGACACCGACATCGCCGGCATCCGCGACAAGGTGGTGGCCTCGGTGGCAAAGATGGGTGTGGCCCTGCGCGCCTGATCCGCGTCGGCGCGATCAGTTGGCCGACAGGTCGTCGGGCGCATCGGCGAACCAGGCGGTGGTACCTCCCTGGCGACGCACGACGGTACGCCAGAGGGTGCTGGGCTCGGCCGTGAACACATCGGTGGGCAGGGCATCGAACACCATCCAGGCGCCGACATCGAGTTCGCCCTCGAGTTGTCCGGCGCTCCATCCGCTGTAGCCGCGGAACACCCTCACCCGGTGTAGCGCCGCGCCCACCTCGTCGGGCGGCACGGTGAGGTCGACCGTGCCGATGTCGGCGGTGACGCCACCCCATCCGCTGCCCGTTCCGACGGTGGCAGCGGCAAGTGCGATGAGCGAGTCGCCACCCACTGGCCCGCCGCTGTGAAGTCGTGCCGGGGGAGCGAGCAGCGGCTCCCATGAGGCGAGCGCCTCGATGCCCGAGGCCAGCGCGTCGAGGGTGCGGAACACGTCGTCGAACCGGTTCAGGACCACGCCGATGGCGCCTTCGTCGTTGTGCTCGAGCATGAACACGACCGTGCGGTCGAAGTTGGGGTCCTCGAGCGGTGGGGTGGCCACCAGCAGGCGTCCTCGGGTCGAACGGTCCGGCATCACGCCACCAGTCTGGCGCGCTGCATCATGGTCGCGACATCCGATCGACAGGTACAGTTCCCGCGTGGTGGGGGGACGAGCCGACGAGAGCGCAGCATCAGGCAGCGGTCGTTCGCGTCCGGTGGGCCTCGACGTCGCGGGAGCCGACCTGGTGGTCGCCCGCATGGGTGTACGAAGCGCGTTCTCGAACCGCATGGGGCACCTCGGTCGCTGGGTGACGGTTGGGTCCGAAACAGCCTGGTGGGCGGCCTCCGGGGTGCTCGACACGCTCGTGGCTCGCGATCTCGACCAGCAGGATCCGGTGTCGGCGGTACTCGCCGTGCCCGGGTGGTTCGGGTTCGCCGATCGCGCTGCTGTGCGCTGCAGTCTCGAGACCGATCGCCATCGCATCGCAGTCGTCGTCGCTTCCTCCACCGCTGCCGCGGTGCACGCGGCAGCGGGTGGACTACTCGCCACGGGCGAGGGACGCATCCTGGCCGTCGACGTGGCCAGCGGACTGACGGCGAGTCTGGTGTCGATCGGCCCCGACGGCATCGTCGAACACGGAGTCGCTGGCCTGGCCCCCTCGACGACCGGCCAGGACGACCGGCTCCAATCCGCAGTCGGCGCGATGATCGCCGGACTCATCGAGCGCTGTTCGGGCACGGGCCAACCGACCGCTGCGTCGGTCGACGCGCTGCTGGTGTTCGCCGACGAACCACAGTCGCCGCAGGCGCGAGCGGTCGTGGCCGGCCTCGCGGCGCCGGGCGCGGCGTTGTGGCCACCGATCGACCCGGTCGTCGTCGAGCGGGGCGGTTCGATCGCTGAGGGGGCGGTGCGGCTGGCTGATCCGGCGGCGCCGGCGATCACCAGCGCTGCTCCGTGCGGGCTGGGCGTCCTCGTGCAGGATGCCGACGAGGTGCGCGTACTCGCCGTCCTCGCAGCCGGGGCGGCACTACCGCTGGTGGTGAGCTCGTTGTTCGCCGGAACCGAGTCGGTGGAGGGCGGCGCTGCCGAGGTGGTGGTCGAATGGGTGGAGATCCATCTCGACCCCAGCCGTCCGCCGTCGCGGGCGCTCGTCGCCCGCGGCGTGGGTGAACTGCTGCCGACGATCACCTCGCCCCAGGGGGTGCTGGAGGTCGATCTCCTCGTTGGCGCCGACGGTGCATTGGCCCCGCTCCCGGTGGCGTGCTGGGTTGCCCACTCCGGCACACCGCTGGTGCGCACGGTACCGACGGCGCAGCCCGCCGACCTGCCGTTCGATGCGGTGCAGCCAATTGCAGTACCGCCCGATGCAGTACTGCCCGATGCGGAACTGCCCGATGCGGAACTGCCCGATGCGGAGGCCGACGTCGAGAGTGGCCTCCCCGATTCAGTGCTCGAGGAGTTGGCTCGTGCCGAGGTGTCGGCGGTGTCGCTCGGCGAGGCCCTCGTGTGCTGCGAACGCCTCGTCTCTCGCGAGGTCGGTACCGATGTCGCCATCCGTTCGGTCTACGAACTCTTCGGGTGCGATGACGGCTCGGGTGTCGGCGCGCTGCGGGCAGCAGCGCGCCGGTTGGGCGAGGCAATGGCGCGGCGCCCATCGGGCGACGCGCTGGCGGGTGCCGTCGAAGAGGCGATCCGCGCGGCGCGGCGCACGTTCAGGGATCCGGCCGAGCCTCGGTACTTCGGCGGTTCGCGGGCAGCGATCGAAGCCGAACTCGTCCATGTCGTCGAGCATCTGCTGCTCGTGGTCGGCGAGGTCAGTCCGGTCGAGCGTCGCCGGGTGGCGGCCGACGCCCGGGCGTCAGGGCTGCCGCACGACCGTATCGAGACCATGCTCACGGCGATGCTCGGTGCTTCCGATCCGGGTGACGACCGCGACGCAGGTGGCGGCGTTCAACCGGGCTTCGAGGCCGTCGTGTCAGTCGACCCTGCAGATGGGTGTTGCGCGCTCACCGGCGCTGTGCCCGATGGCGTCGTACCCATTCGGGTCGTCGTGGCGGCGTCGATGCTGGTGACCTGATGCTGGGCTGTCAGACAGCCGAGCTCTGACGCTCGGAGACGAGCTGCAACGCCGGGGAGGCTTCTGCCGGGGCGAGCATCTCGCCCTGTCGGCCCGACCGGCGGAAAGCGCCGATCAGGCGGCCGAGCATGTGCTCGAGCGTGTCGAGCATGATGTCGAGGTCGCCGATCAACGTCCAGTTGTCGACGTAGAACAGGTCGAGGCGCCGATAGGCGTCGAACGACGGACTGTCGCGGGCCTCCACCTGCCACAGGCCGGTGATGCCCGGCTTCACCAGTTCGCGGCGGCGCAGGTCGGCATCGAACTCGAGTACTTCTTTCGGCAGGGCCGGTCGAGGGCCGACCAGGCTCATCTGCCCCTTCAGCACATTGAGCAGCTGCGGGATCTCGTCGATGCTCGACAGACGCAGCAACTTGCCCACCCTGGTCACCCGCGGGTCGCCCTGCATCTTGAACAGCGGACCGTTGCGCTCGTTGTCCCGGGCCAACGCTGCCATGCGCCGCTCGGCATCGACCACCATGGTGCGGAACTTGTACAGCGTGAACAGGCGTCCGTCCTTGCCGACACGGACCTGTTTGAAGAACACCGGACCCGGATCGGTCACCTTGATCACCAGGGCCGCCAGCAGCAGCAGCGGCAGGCTCAGCAGCAGCACGAGGACACTGACCACCAGGTCGATCGTGCGCTTCATGAAGAAGTCGATGCGGCGCGGCCGCACCTGCTCGAGGTAGACCATCGGCTCGCGGGCGAGGTGGAGCTGCCGCAGGCGAGCGACATCGAATCCCGTCAGGCCGCTGGCGATCTGTACGTGGATCTGACGGCGCTGCAAGCGCTTCACCAGCGGCACGATGCCCGGGTACTCGCTCGCGGCGGCGCTCAGCACCACGCCCGTCACCATGTGCATCGTGGCGATCTCCTCGGCGCGCTCGATCGGGCCGAGCCAGCGGCCGAGCAGTCCGTTGTCGGCAGCTGAGTCGCCATCGCCCACCACCCCGATCACGCGCATGCCGTAGTCGGGGTGGTCGGTGATCAGGTTCACCAGGTGAGCCGCATGCACACCCGCACCGAGGATGATCACGTCGCGGGCGTTGTTGCCGTGCTGCCTGTTCACCCGGATGGCGCTGCGGAACACGCTCCGCTCGATCACCAGGAGGACGATCATCGCGCCGGTGCCGATCAGGATCTCGCGCAGGGCGAGTGAGGTACCGAGGGGAGCGAGCAGCACCCGGTCGGTGATGAGGAGGCCGACGGCGGTGTACGCACTCGAGCGGGCGATCAGACGCACCTCGATCGAGCGGACGGCGCACAGCCTCGAGAGCCAGAGTCCCTCGTAGCGCATCATCGCCAGGGCGATCAGCACCGCCCCGAGGGAGATGAACAGCGACTCGGTGGGGAGGCGCTCTGCGGTCGAGAGGTTCACCAGGGTGAGCGGCAACCAGGCGACCACCAGGGTGACGATGTCGAGGACGATGAGGATGGCCTTCAGTCCGCTGCGCGCGTGGGGAGCCCGGCTCATGACGGAAACCGTTCCGAGTGGAGTGCTCACGTGCACGAACGTTCCGACAGCGTTTCGTCAAGAAGGCCATCGCTCCCTCACCCGTCGCGGTCGGGTCAGCGCCTGGCGCGGTGACGGCGGCGACAGAGCGTGGAATGAACATGCATCTCCGTGTATGATCATGCTGTGTCAACTGTCCCTGCCGAGTCCCGGGTGCGCTCCGTGGCGGTCATCGGCGCGTCCGGCTACACCGGCGCCGAACTGCTGCGACTCGTGGCCCAACATCCGTCGTTCCATCTGGTCGCTGCCACCGGCGACAGCCAGGCGGGTTCGCTCGCCGCATCGCTGTATCCGAGCCTCACGGCCGCCTATCCCGATCTCGTGTTCAGCGAGTTCGACCCCGATGCCATCGACGGCGTCGACGTGGTCTTCCTCGGACTGCCCCACGAGGCCAGTATGGAGCTCGTTCCCCAGCTCGAGGGTCGGGTGGGCTGCATCGTCGACCTCTCGGCTGCGTACCGTCTGAAGGACGCGAGTCAGTACCCGCAGTGGTACGGCTTTCAGCACGATCAGCCCGCCGCGCTCGACCGTGCGGTGTTCGGCCTGCCCGAGCTGTACCGAGAGCACATTGCCGGGGCCTCACTCGTCGCCACCCCCGGATGCCACGTCACCGCAGCCACGCTGGCGCTGGCACCGCTGGTGGCGGCCGGGCTGGTACAACCCACCGGCATCGTGGTCGACAGCATCACCGGTGTCAGCGGTGCCGGGCGGGCGCTCAAGCACTCGTCGCAGTTCTGCACGGTCGACGAAGACGTGCAGGCGTACGGTCTGCTCGACCACCGCCACACCCCCGAGATCGAACAGGTGCTCACCGAAGCACTCGTGGCCGGCGGCGGATCGGGAGCCTGCCAGGTGCTGTTCACCCCGCACCTCGCACCCCTCAACCGCGGCATCCTGGCCACCTGCTACGCGCGTCCCGCCGGAGCCACCACCACCGAACAACTGCTGGCCACCATGGCCCGGCGCTACCGCGACGAACCGTTCGTGGTGGTGCGTCCCACATCGCCCTCGACCAAGGCGGCGATGGGGACGAACACCTCGTTCCTCACCGCGCGTTACGACGAACGCACCGGCACCGTCGTGGCCATCTGCGCCATCGACAACCTGTGCAAGGGCGCCAGTGGCGGGGCAGTGCAAGCGGCCAACGTCGCCCTCGGCATCGACGAGACCGCCGGATTGCAGAAGGTGGGGTTGTTCCCGTGAGCGCGGCAGAACGGGCCGCCGTCCTCGTCGAGGCGCTGCCCTACATCCAACGCTTCGCCGGTCAGGTGGTCGTCGTGAAGTACGGCGGCAACGCGCTCGCGGGTGCCACCGACGACGACGCCCTCGCGCTGTTCGCCCAGGACCTGGTGCTGATGCGGGCCGTCGGCATGCGGCCGGTGGTCGTGCACGGCGGCGGACCGCAGATCAGCGATCTGATGACCCGGCTGGGGAAGACCACCGAGTTCCGCAACGGCCTCCGGGTCACCGACGCCGAGACCGTCGACATCGCCCGCATGGTGCTGATCGGCCAGGTGAACCCGCAACTCGTGTCGGCACTGAACGTCCACGGCCCGGTCGCCGTGGGTGTATCGGGTGAAGACGCCGGGCTCATCCGCGCGGTGGCGCGCGACCCCGAGCTCGGCTTCGTCGGCGATGTCGCCGCCATCAACCCGGTCATCCTGCAGAGCCTCATCGACGACCAGTTCATCCCGGTGGTCGCCACCATCGGCACCGATGCAACCGGACAGGCGTACAACATCAACGCCGACACCGTTGCCGGTGCCATCGCCGAATCGCTCGGTGCCGAGAAGCTCGTCTACCTCACCGACATCGAGGGCCTGCGACGGGTGGTCGACGACCCGGCGAGCCTCATCCGCCAGACCACTCCCGACGAACTCGACGCCCTCGTCGCAGAGGGCATCATCGCCGGCGGCATGATCCCGAAGGTCGCCAGTTGCGTCGCCGCGGTGCGCGCCGGCGTGCGCCGGGCCCACATCCTCGACGGCCGCATCCCGCATGTGCTGCTGCTCGAACTGTTCACCGACGAAGGGATCGGCACCATGGTCCGACAGGAGCACGACGTATGAGCACACACGCATTCGACACCTCTGCCGCCGGGCCGGCCTGCCCGTTCATGCCGGTGTTCGGCGCGCCCCAGGTGATGTTCGTCCGTGGCAGCGGCACCGAACTCTGGGACGTCGACGGCAAGCGCTACCTCGACTTCCTGTGCGGCCTCGCCGTCACGTCGCTCGGGCACTGCCACCCGGCGGTCACGGCTGCGATCACCGAACAGGCCGGACGCCTTCTACACGTCAGCAACTTCTTCACCAACGACGCTGCCACCCGGGCTGCGCTCGACGTCGTCGGCCTGCTGCACGAGACCACCGGCTCCGCCGGCCAGGTGTTCTTCTGCAACTCGGGCGCCGAGGCCAACGAGGCGGCGTTGAAGCTCGCCCGTAAGTTCGGAGGCCGCGGCCGCCATGCCGTGGTCAGCGCGTTGGGAAGCTTCCATGGTCGCACCCTGGCGACACTGGCCGCCACCGGGCAGCCCGCCAAGCACGAACCCTTCTTCCCGATGCCCGACGGTTTCCGTCACGTCGCCTTCGGCGACCTCGACGCGATGGCTGCGGCCGTCGACCCTGCGGTGTCGGCCATCCTCATCGAGACCGTGCAGGGCGAGGGCGGTGTGGTTCCCGCCGACGTCGAGTACCTCCAGGGCATCCGTGCCCTCTGCGACGAACGCGGCCTGTTGATGATCGTCGACGAGGTGCAGACCGGCTTCGCCCGCACCGGACGCTGGTTCGGCTTCGAGCACGCCGGTGTCGTGCCCGATGTGGTCACCATGGCCAAGGCGATGGGCAACGGCTTCCCCGTGGGGGCCGTGTGGGCCAAGCGCGAGATCGCCGCCGTGTTCCAGCCCGGCGACCACGGCAGCACCTACAGCGGCACCGCAATCGCCACCGCGGTGGTCAGCGCCGTCATCGCCGAGATGCGCCGCATCGACGCCCCGGTGCTCGCCGAGCAGCGTGGTGCCTATCTGCGCGACCGGCTGGCAGCGCTGCCGGGTGTGTCGGCGGTGCGGGGTCGCGGCCTCCTGCTCGCCGCCGAACTCGACGGTGGGCGCGACGCCAAGGCCGTGTACACCGAATTGTTGTCGCGTGGTCTGGTCACCAACCCGGTCACCGCCACCGCACTCCGGTTGGCGCCCCCCATCACCGTCAGCGAGGCCGAGATCGACGAGGCGATCGCCCTCATGGAAGGG
>JBEICS010000068.1:0-8132 GCA_040383925.1 Acidimicrobiaceae bacterium
CGCACTCGGTGTACGAACCGGTCGCCGATGAGGTTGAGCAGGATGGTGATGAGGAAGAGCAGGAAGCCGACGAAGAAGAGCACTTCGAACGCCGGGCCGACCTTCACCTGGTCGGTGCCGCCAGCCGCGTTGGTCATTGCCGCCGTCATCGTCAGGCCGGGATTCAGCGGCGACAAGCCGTTGTACGGGCCACTGCCGTCGTAGCCACCGGCCATCGTGGCCACCATGGTCTCACCGATCGCTCGCGACGTGGCGATGACGAACGCTGCCACCAAGCCCGACACTGCGGCTGGCACCACGACCCGCAGCGTCGTGCTCACCTTGCGAGCACCGATGCCGTAACTGGCCTCTCGCAGCGACGGCGGCACAGCGCGTAGCGCGTCTTCACTGACCGAGGCCATGATCGGGATCACCAGGATCCCGATGCCGAGACCGGCGACCATCATGTTGCGCGGCTGCTCGGGATCGAACAAGCGGCTGACGACATCGGGTGCGATGAACTTCAGAGCGAAATAGCCGACAACCACCGATGGGATGCCGGCGAGCACCTCGATGACGGGCTTCACGATCCGCCGCACCCGGGCGGGTGCGTATTCGGACAAGTAGATCGCTGCTCCGAGGCCGAAGGGGACGGCCACGAGCATCGCCACCGAGCCGATCACGATGCTGCCGACCACGATGGTGCGCAGATCGAAGCGCTCTCGACGCGGGAACCACCCGGTGTCGGTGAGCATCCCCAGATCCCAGTCGATGGAGCGCATGAAGTTGACGGCTCCACGCAGCAGCACGAACAGGATCAACACGCTCACCAGGATCGAGAGCAATGCGGCCGACTGCATCAGTCGTTGCATCACCTGCTCGCGACGCCGCCGCTTCGGGTCGCCCCGGAGGTCGGCAACAGTGAGACCGACGCCACTGGCGCGCACCTGGTTCGCCGGCATGCTGCTTGCCACCTGGGAGTCCTTCGGTAGGAGGGATGGAGAAACGGCTTCGGGGCCGGCCGACTGGGGATGTCGGCCGGCCCCGAGGCTAGTGGGGTCGACTCAGCGTGCGGCCCAGGCGTCGACAGAAGCCTGGATGCGATCTGCCGGCAGGTCGACGTAGCCGGCGGCGGCGACCTGGGCGAGCCCGGCCTCCGACAGGTACAGGTCGACGAACGACGCAACGGCCGGGTTCTCAGCAGCAGCGTTCTTGCTCACGTAGATGTAGAGGCTGCGCGAGAACGGGTAGCTGCCGTCGGCGATCGCCTCGACGGTGGGAGCGACACAGCCGTCGCCGGCGTCGATGGCAATGCCCTTCATCCGCTCGGCCTCGGCCTGGTAGTAGGCGAAGCCCACCCAGCCAAGGCTGGTGTCGCTGCCCTCGATGCCCTCGACGATCAGGTTGTCGTTGGGGCTCGACGAGTAGTCGGCGCGGGTGGCCTCGTCGGTGCCGCGCTCCTCAGCCAAGTCGCCGATGGCGAACTCGACGAAGGTGTCGTAGGTGCCGCTCTCCTCACCGGGGCCGAACACGCTCAGCGGCGCATCGGGGAGGGGCCCCACGGTCGAGCCCAGCTCGGTGGCGAGCGTGTTGGCGTCGGCCCAGCTGGCGAAGCCCTCGCTCTCGGGCCCGACCAGGGCGTAGAGCGCCGGGATGTCGAGGCACTCGACAGCAGTGTTCGCCGGGCTGGTGGCGACGGTCAGACCATCGATCGCCACCTCGATCTCGACGTACTCGATGCCGGCCTCTGCGCACAGGGCGGCCTCTTCGTCCTTGATCTTGCGCGAGGCGTCGCTGATGTCGGCCTCACCGGCGCAGAACTTCTTGAAGCCGTCGCCGGTGCCGGGACCCTCGACCGTGACTTTCAACGCGCCACCGGACTGCTCGAGGGCGAGCTCACCGACCTTGATCGAGATGGGCTCGACCGTCGACGAACCCGTGACGAACACGTCACCGGCCGCCAGTTCGCCCTCGCCGCCGTCTGCGGTGGTCTCGGGGGCCATCGAGGTCTCGGGGGCCATGGTGGTCTCGGCCGCAGCCGTGGTCTCGGGGGCAACGGTGGTCTCCGCTGCAGCCGTGGTCTCGGCCGACTCCGTGTCGTCGCCGCAGGCGGCGCCGAGCAGGCCGAGGGTGATGACGCCGGCCAGTGCCAGACGCCGCTTCGAGGTGTTCACGCTGATTTCTCCTTCAGATGGGTTGAGGTAGGGGGAACAACCGCCCGGCACCGTAAGCAGACCAGGTGTCGTTCATCCCCTGTTCAGATGAACGAAGGGTGAACGGACATCGAAGTGACCATGAAGTCGGGCCAGGCGACCGTGGCGCCGGCTCAGCGCTTCTGCGTCTTGGCCACCCAGCGGTAGAAGCGCTCCTGGGCATCACCGTCGGCGAAGTGCTCGGGACCGCGCCGGTGCCAGGTTCCGTCGGAGGCCAGTTCCCAGCGCACCGAATCGTCCGCGAGCAGCATCTCGAACACCGTGTCGAGCCACGACCGGTGCTTGGGATGGGTGACCGGCACCAGCACCTCGATGCGCCGATCCAGGTTGCGCTCCATCCAGTCGGCCGAGCCGATGAGGTACAGCGGCCTGGGCTCGCCGTCGGTGTCGGTCTGCTCACCGTGAGCGAAGCAAACAATGCGTGAATGCTCGAGGTACCGCCCGAGCTGCGAACGCACCCGGATGGTCTCGCTCTGCCCGGCCACACCGGGCACCAGACAGCAGATGCCGCGCACCACGAGGTCGATCTGCACCCCAGCGCGACTGGCGTCGTAGAGGGCCTCGATGAGCATCGGGTCGACCAGCGAGTTGAGCTTGACGGTGATGCGCCCCTCGGTGCCGTACGACGACTCGTGCTCGATCAGATCGAGCAGTTGCCCTCGCAACTCGCGCGGCGCCACCAGCAGGTTGCGGTACCGGTGGGCACGGCTGTAGCCGGTGAGGTGGTTGAACAACTGCGAGATGTCGGCGCCCACATCGGGGTCGCACGTGATGTAGGCCACGTCCTCGTACAGCCGGGCCGTCTTGGAGTTGTAGTTGCCGGTGCCGATGTGGCAGTAGCGGCGCAGACCGTCGTCGTCGTTGCGCACCACCAGCACGCATTTGGCGTGGGTCTTCAGGCCCACCAGGCCGTACACCACGTGCACCCCGGCCCGCTCGAGCGCCTTGGCCCAGCCGACGTTGGTGGCCTCGTCGAAACGGGCCTTCAACTCCACGAGCACCGCTACCTGCACGCCGCGCTCGGCCGCCCGGATGAGACTGCGCGCAATGGGGCTGTCGCCACCGGCGCGGTACAGGGTCATCTTGATCGACTGCACCTTGGGGTCGTCGGCAGCTTGGGCGATGAAGCCCTCGGTGCTGCTGGCGAAGCTCTCGTAGGGGTGGTGCACCAGCAGCGCCCGCTCGCGCACCACCGAGAAGATGCTGCGCCCGGCGTCATCGGCTGCCACGATGCGACCCGCGGTGACCGGGGTCCACGGGGTGTCGCGCAGATCGGGTCGGTCGAGCGAGGCCAGTTGGAACAGGCAGGTGAGGTCGAGCAGCGTCTCGTGGTAACTCACGTCGGCGGCTTCGAGGTCGAGTTCACGGGTGAGCAACTCGACCATCTCGTCGCTCATCCCCTGTTGCACCTCGAGGCGCACAGCACGCCCGAAGCGACGGCGACGCAACTCCAGTTCCACCGCCGCAAGCAGGTCGTCGGCGTCCTCCTCTTCGAGGGTGAGGTCGACGTTGCGGGTGACGCGGAACGGCCAGCAGTCCTCCACCACCATTCCCGAGAACAGCAGGTGGAGGTGCGCGGTGATGATCTGCTCGACGGGCACGTACCGCACACCGTCGCTCAGTGCGATGAGCCGCGGGAACACGTTGGGCACCTTCACCCGGGCGAAGCGCCGCTCGCCTGTCTCCGGATCCGACACCATGGCCGCCAGGCTGAGCGCCAGGTTGGAGATGTACGGGAACGGATGGGCGGGGTCGACCGCCAGCGGGGTGAGCACCGGGAAGATGCGGCGCTCGAACACCTCGGTCAGCTCGATCCGGTCGGCGACGTCGAGGTCGTCCCATCCGAGCACGTTCACGCCCACCTCGGCGAGCGCCGGCACCAGCGTCGACCGCCAGAGGTGCTCCTGGCGGGCCACCATCACCGACACCGCGTCACCCACCACCGTCAGCTGCTCGGCAGGCGTGAGGCCGTCGGCCGATCGGACTGTCAGGCCGACGGCTCGCTG
Organism: Acidimicrobiaceae bacterium; assembly: GCA_040383925.1. Lineage (GTDB taxonomy): Bacteria > Actinomycetota > Acidimicrobiia > Acidimicrobiales > Ilumatobacteraceae > VFMC01. Next base: position 4,199 of record JBEICS010000068.1, read on the forward strand.
ATCCTTCAACGCGGCGACACGCACCTGGAAGAACTCGTCGAGGTTGCTCGAGCAGATGGCGACGAACTTCACCCGCTCGAGCAACGGGATGCCCGGCTCGGCAGCCAGTGACAGGACGCGGTCATTGAACCCCAGCCAGCTCAGTTCACGGTTGAACAGCCGGCCGCTCATCGGCCGTGCCGGTCAGGAGTCGCTCTCGGGATGCCCGAGATCCCACTCCACCGAGACGTGCTCGCGTTCGCCGTCGCGCATGATGCGCTCGCGGTTGCGGCGGAACTGGGGGTCTTGCGGGGGCAACAGCACCAAACGGGCGAGTGCCCGGGTACGGAACTCCTCGACCACGGTACGGTCGCCATAGTCGCCGTAGACCTCCCAATGCGGCGCAACGGGCCCAAGGTAGACGATGCGGACGTGCGCCCTGGGCGCTTCCATGGTGGTGTCGGTCATCAGTCGATCAGCTTTCCTCGTGCCTCGAACGGCTCACATGGGGCGCACCAAGTGTACCGGGATGGTGGAAAGGCTGTGCCAGGTCGGAGTGCGCTGGTACCCTTCAGGTTTCCGGGAACCAATCCTCACGCTGCGACGTCAAAGACAGTGGACGATCGTGTCGTGTGGTTCGACGGGAGCCTCTCGGGGCTTGGTGCGGGCGCACAACCAGGTCGGTCCAACGGCCGAAAGGAGACGCCATGCAACGCAACGAATCCCCCCTCACACTCCCCACCCCTGTCGTCATTCCCTCCCCCCGGCCGAGCGACGACGAGTCGGTCACGGCCTGGATGGCACTGGGCAACTGCCGCAACTATCCGCCGGCCGTGTTCTTCCCGAGCGACGGCGTCGGCGTCGACCGGGCCCGCAAGATCTGCGCCGACTGCCCGGTGTCGGCCACCTGCCTCGAGTACGCGCTCACCGAACGCATCGAACACGGCGTGTGGGGCGGCTGCAGCGAGCGCGAACGGCGCCGCATCCTGAAGCGCCGCCGCGATGTCGGTTCGCGCTGAGCGCACCCGCCACTCGACAGACCCCCAGACGCGACACGGGCGCCGTCCCCTCCGAACGGAGGGGCGGCGCCCGTTGCGTTTGTGTGATCAGTTGCCCGAGTCGGACTTCTGTTCAGCCGCCGCGTCGTTCTTGTCGGTTTCCTTCTGGCCCTCGGCCAAACCGGACTTGAACTCCTGCTGGGCCTTGCCCAGGTTCTTGGCCAACTTCGGCAACTGCGAACCGCCGAAGAGCACCAGGACGACGACGATGATCAGAATGATCTCGGGCGGATCGAGGAAAGCGAGCATGGCGTCAGGCTAGCACGGTGCGGTGGCGATGCGCCTGCGGCTCAGGCCGTGACGCGACGGGCAGCGAGGGCACGCTGGCGGCGCAGGCGGCGGCGCTCGCGCTCGGACAGGCCACCCCAGATGCCGAACTTCTCGCCGTTGGCGAGCGCGTACTCGAGGCAGTCCATGCGCACCACACAGCCGCGGCACACCTCTTTGGCCTCGCGAGTGGATGCGCCGCGCTCGGGGAAGAACAGGTCGGGATCGACACCCAGGCAGTTGGCCTGGTCCTGCCAACTGCGCTCGTCGTTCGCGTGCTCGGAATCCATTCGGACCTCCCCTACTCGTGCCGTATCACCGATGAACTGCTGACGGCCTACCACTGCTGTAATTACAACGGTGTCATTGTTCACGAAACGATCACGTTCGCGCAAGAGGGAATCGTCAAGAACTGGTCACACACACCGCGAGGCGTGACATCCGTACCGAGAATCCGGGGTGTTCAGCCTGCTCGACGAGCACCGCGGCCGCGGGCGAGTTGGCGCTTGTGTTCGATGAAATCGACCAACACGTAGTCGCCGAGGGTCTCGTTGTTGGTGAAGAAGGCCCGGCCGCGGTTGATCGATGTGAGCTTCTCGACGAACGATCGGAGCCCGTGGTCGGCGTCGAGCATGAAGGTGTTGATGCGGATGTTCTCGCGGGTGCAGCGCAGTGCCTCGCGCAAGGTGGCCTCGACGGTCTCGTACACCGGCGGGTAGTTGAAGAACACCTGGCCGTTGCCCATGATGTGCGCCGTCGGCTCGCCGTCGGTGATCATGATGATCTGCTTGGTGCCGCTCTGGCGGGCCAGCAACTGGCGGGCCAGGGTGAACGCGTGGTGCATGTTGGTGCCGTAGGCGTAATCCCAACTCACCTCGGGCAACTGCTCGGGGCTCAGCACCCGGGCGGTCTCGCCGAAGCCGATCAGCCCGAGGTAGTCGCGCGGGTACTGCGACGAGATGAGCGAGTGCAGTGCCATCGCCACCTTCTTGGCCGGCAGGAAGTTGTCGCGCATCGGCATGCTCATCGACAGATCGAGCATCAACACGGTGGACGACCGGGTGAGGTGCTCGGTGCGTTCGATCTCGAAGTCCTCCGGATCGAGGCGCACGGGCGTGCCCGAACCCTGACGACGCACGGCGTTGCGGATGGTGCGCTGCAGATCGAGGTTGAACGGGTCGCCGTACTCGTACTGCTTGGTGTCGTAGGTGCGTTCGTGGCCCTGGCCCAGCCGGTTCAGCTGGTGCTGGCCACCCGCGTCCTTGGTGAGCTTCTCGAACAGATCCTTCAGCGCGTTGGCGCCGATCTTGCGGAGGCCCTTCGGGGTGAGCTCGAGGCGGCCTTCCTTGTTGTCGATGAGGCCGGCGTCCTGGAGCATCTTGGTGAGTTCGGCCAGCCGTTCGAGCGAGCGGGCCGCGTCGTCGCCCAAGAGGTCGCGCACCCGGTCCATGTCGGCCTCGGCCAGCGCGGCAGGGTTGGTGGCATTGCGCATCAGGTTCTCGAGCCGGTCGAGGTCGCCGAGTTCCTGCATGGTCTGCATCGCCTGGCTCATGCCCATCGGATCGGAGCCCTCGAACTCGTAGCTCTGGCCCCAGTTCATCTGCGGGTACATCGAGCGCAGGTTCTGGCCCAGCTGCTCCATCTGCCAGCGCAGATCCATGTCGTCGAGCAACTGGTCGCTCAGCTGCTGCAACTGGGCTCGCTGCTCGGGGGTCATCGAGTTGAGCATCGCCTGCATCGCCGCCATGCGCTGGGCCATCTGCTCGAGCAACTCGTCGAGGTTCTGCGGGTTCTCGGGGAAGAAGTCGCCGAACTGCTCCATGAACTGCTCGAACTGCTCGTCCTCGCCGTTGGCGCGGCGTTCGATCATCTCGTTCAGCGCCGCCATCATGTCCTTCATGCGCTGCATGGCCTCGGGGGTCATGTTCTGCATCGCACTGCTCATCTGGTCGACGCTCTGCTGCATCAGCTGCTGGCGGAGCTGGTCCATCAACTGCTCGAACCGCTGCGCCGCCTCGGCCGACTCGAAGTCGTAGGCCGACAGTTCGCGCACCTTGCCGGCGAGGTCGTCGGGCAGCATGTCGAGCCGGAAGTTGCGGTCTTCGGCGGCGTTGCGGGCTGCCTCGGCGCGGCGTTCGTCGCCGCTGCGCTCGGCGTCGCGGGTGGCGTTCTCGATGGCGTGGCGTTCTTCGTCGACGATGTCGTCGAGCGCGTCGGCGATCTCCTGGTACACGCCGCCGAGGTCGGATCGCTCGAGGCGCTCCTGACGCTGCTGGCGCAGGCGTTCCATCAGTTCCCGTAGACCCTGCATGCGCTCGCCGTTGCGGTCGGTCATGCCCTCCTGCAGCAGGCGTCGCAACGCACTGTTGATGTCGCCGTGGTAGAGCAGGTCGTCGGTGAGCTCTTCGAACAGTGAGTCGGCGTCGAGGTCGAAGCCCTTCTGGGTGCCGTCCCAACGCGAGTAGGTGAACCGGGCTGCCATGTGGGCACCCTAGTCGCGCGATCGTTCCGGCCGTACTGGCGAATCTGCGAAAACGATCGCACGTGCACGCCCCATCGCTGTCGCGCCGGTACTCTCTGTGGTGATGCGTGTCCCCCGCACGTTCTCCTTCGTCGACCTCTCCGGGTTC
>JBEICS010000069.1:0-8091 GCA_040383925.1 Acidimicrobiaceae bacterium
AGTGCACCGACGCGACGGACCCCGCGGACCAACGCCGTGGCCAAGGGTGCCGGCCAGCGCCGGGCCCTGCGCGTGGTGGGCCGCATCACCATCGGCCGCTCGACGCAGATGGTGGCGGTGCAGTTCGCCGAGCAGGTGTACCTGGTGGCCGCATCCGAGCACGGTGCGCCCACGGTGATCACGCAGGTGCCCCTCGACGAGTGGCTCGAGGCCACCGACGAGGTCGAGTCGGTCATCCCGCTCGCGCCCGAACTGGTCGCCATCGACGGTGGCGCCGAGTATCCGGCCCCGCGCAGTTTCGTCGACGCATTGCGAGAGGCAACCGTCCGTCGTGCCTGATCGGGCCTCGACCCGTACCGAGAACCGCCACTGGGCCCTGCGCTCGGTGGCGTTCATCGGGCTGATCATGGCCCTGGCCGTCCTGTCCGGCGCGGGTCGTGCCGCCGCTGCGCCCGTGCCGCCTCCGGTGCCCGTGGCCCCGGTGTCGCCGATCACGCCGGTGAACCCCGACCGTCCCTCCACCTCGGGTTCGACACTCGGAGGCAGCACCGAGACCGGCACCGGCACGGTGACCGCCGACGACGGTGCCGACGGCGCCGACGCGAGCATCAGCCTCGACCTGCCGGGTGTGACCGAGAAGGCATCGAACTCGGTCGTCATCATCCTGCTGCTCACGGTGCTGTCGGTGGCGCCGAGCGTGCTGGTGCTCTGTACCTCGTTCACCCGCATCGTCATCGTGCTGTCGCTCACCCGCAACGCGCTCGGTCTGCCCACGGCGCCGCCGCAGCAGGTGATCGTCGGACTCAGCGTGTTCCTCACCCTGTTCGTGATGGGGCCGACCCTCAATCAGATGAAGGACGTCGCCCTCGACCCCTTGCTCGACGGCACGATCTCGGTGTCGCAGGCCTACGACGCCGCCCAGGTACCGCTGCGCGAGTTCCTGCTCGAGCACACCCGCGAGGGTGAACTGAAGATGTTCCTCGATGCGTCCGACACCGAGACGCCTGTCGCTCGCGACGAAGTGCCCCTCGTGGCGCTCGTGCCGGCCTTCGTGCTGTCGGAGCTGAAGAGCGGCTTCATCATCGGTTTCGTCATCTTCATACCCTTCCTCATCATCGACCTCGTGGTCTCCGCGGTGTTGATGGGACTGGGGATGATGATGCTGCCCCCATCGTTCGTGTCGCTCCCGTTCAAGATCCTGCTGTTCGTCATGCTCGACGGCTGGATGCTCGTGGTGGGGACACTGCTGAAGTCGTACGGATAGCGACCTGTCCCGCTCGCGCCCACGTACACGACACAAGGATCAGGTAACCCATGACAACCCAGCAGGTGATCGACATCGGAACCCGGACGCTCATCATGTGCGCCAAGGTGGCCGGCCCGTTCCTGGTCGTGGTGCTGGCGGTGGGCGTGGTGGTGGGCCTCCTGCAATCGGTCACCCAGTTGCAGGAGCAGGCGCTCAGCTTCGTACCGAAGCTGGTGGGCGCCGGCATCGTCATCGCGGTGAGCGGCAACTGGATGCTGCAGTCGCTCGTCACGTTCGGCCATGAACTCATGGCCGGCATCCCCGCGTTGCTGAACGGCTGACCGGGTCGTGGAGCTCCAGGTCGAACCCACCCTTCTCGTCGGGTTCTGCCTCGTCCTCGTCCGGGCCACTGCCTGGACCATGATCTGCCCGCCGTTCAACGCCCCGTCCATCCCGGTGCGGGTGAGGGTGGCCCTGTCGGTGGCGATGTCGTTCCTGCTCGCCGAACGAGTGGGCGAACAGGTCGGCGACATGGGCACCGCGGCACTGGTGGGCGCCCTGTTCACGCAGATCCTCGCCGGCCTGCTGCTCGGGTTCTTCGTGTTCGCCCTCTTCTCGGCGGTGCAGATGGCCGGTGAGGTGCTCGACCTGCAGGTGGGTTTCAGCATGGGTGCGGTGCTCGACCCGCTGTCGGGCAACAACTCCACCCCGCTCGGTCGCTTCCACCAGTTGCTCGGCATCGCCATCCTGTTTGCGATCAACGGCCATGTCATCGTTGCTCGGGCCTTCATCCGCTCGGTCGAGCAGGCACCACTGGGCGACATCAACGTCGACAACGCGCTCGCGTCGCTCACCGGTCTGCTGGGCACGCTGCTGATGGCGGCGATCGAGATCGCCTTGCCACTGCTCACGGCCCTCTTCTGTGCCGAACTCGCGCTGGGCTTTCTCGGTAAGGCCGCACCGCAGCTGAACATCCTCGTCATCGGCTTCGCCCTGAAGTCGATCATCACGTTCGCACTCCTCGGTGCCACGCTCGTCCTGCTGCCCGAATCGGTGGAGTCGTTGCTCGGCAGGGCGGTCCGTCTCGGCCTCGGAATCTTTGCGGGCTGACCGATGGGCAAGCGCGAGGGGAAAACAGAGGCACCCACACCGAAGAAGAAGCAGGAGGCCAAGAAGAAGGGGACGGTCGCCAAATCGGTCGACCTCGGCCCCTGGCTCACCCTGCTGATCGCCACCTACATGCTGCCGTGGCTGATCGGCTCGGTGGGTGGCTCGGTGGTCGATGCACTGTCGGCGCTGAGTGATCTCGCCGCTGAACCCGACGTCGGCGACGCACTGCGCCTGTTCGACGCAGCGATGCGAGCGGCCTTCGTCGCCTTCATGCCCTTCATGGTCGTCGTCGCGTTCATCACGGTGCTCACCCAACTCGCTCAGGTCGGCCTGGTGCTGTCGCTCCATCCGCTGAAGCCCGACTTCAAGCGCCTGAACCCGATCACGGGTGTCAAGCAGTTGTTCTCACCCAAGTCGCTGTGGGAGACCGTGAAGCAGGTGGTGAAGGCGCTGCTCGTGGGCTGGATCGCCTGGCCGCACGTCCTGGCCATCCACGATCTCCTCGTCGGGCACGGGCGGGTGCCGCTGCTACCCGGACTCAGCGCTACCGCCGCCGAGATCATGGCCATGACCCGCGGCGTCGCGTGGGCCGTGGTGGGCGTCGGCCTGTTCGACTTCGCGTTCCAGCGACGCAACAAGATCCTCGACCTGAAGATGACCAAGCAGGAAGTGCGCGACGAGATGCGCAACAGCGAAGGCGATCCGCAGGTGAAGCAGCGCATCCGGTCGTTGCAGATGGCGATGACCCGCAGCCGCATGATGGCGGCAGTGCCGGGCGCCTCGGTCGTGGTGACCAACCCCACCCACATCGCCGTCGCGCTCGTCTACGACCCTGCCGCCGGCGGTGCGCCGCGGGTGGTGGCCATCGGCGTCGACGCGGTCGCCAAGCGCATCCGCGAGAAGGCGGCCGAGGCGAAGGTGCCCATCGTCGAGGCGAAGCCCTTGGCGCGGGCACTGTGGCGAGCGTGCGAGGTGGGCGACGAGATCCCCTTCACCCTGTACGAGGCCGTGGCCAAGGTGTTGGCGTTCGTGCGGCGGCTGCGCAGCAGCTACCTGCCGTCGTCGCCCATGCCGCTGCCGCGCCTCTACAACGTGGATCAGACGACGCTCGACGCAGTGCCCGATCGCCGCCGTCGCGCCCGCCGCGCTGCGGCCTGACGGCCTGACGGCCTGACGGCCGGTGCCCGGACGCGCCGGTGCCCGGACGCGACGATGCCCCCGCACCGGGCGGGGGCATCGTGCGTGGATCGGGTGGGATCAGGTCGGCTTGCGAGCTGCAGCGAGCGCCGACGTGCCGGTCGGCACTGCGACGGCGGTGTGCTCGAGACCGGTGGGTGCATCGACCTGATCGGCCGCCTCCCGGTTCGACAGCAGGATCTCCTGGTACACCTCTTCACGGTGCACCGAGACCGACCGCGGTGCCCGGATGCCGATGCGCACCTGGTCGCGGCCCATTTCGAGGACGGTCACGACGATGTCGTCACCGATGAGGATGTTCTCGCCCACACGGCGTGCCAGGACCAACATCAGCGTGCCCCGTTCGTCGAGAGGTTCGTGATCGGAGCGCGGACCGGCCACACCGAGTCGGTGAGGATGATCTGTTGCAGCATGTTGTGCCGGATGTCGATCACGAGGGGGGCGCGCAGGTTGGTGGTCAGTACGGCGACATCGTTGTCGCGTCGCACCGTCACCAGGGTGAGCACCCGTACATCGTCGGCGTCGGCGATGCCGAGGGCGTCGCTGTCGAACTCGATGTCGTAGTCGGGCACGACCGCCCAGGGCACCACACACATGAATGCCAGCTCGCCGTTGTCGGCGTCCTGCATCCAGTAGAAGGTGTGATTGCTGGCCGGGTCGGTCTGGCCGGGGGCCTGGCCGGCGCCCAGCAGCAGGACCCGCCGTAGGTCGGGGAACCCGGGGATGCCGCCGGGAACGGCGTACAGCTCGGACTCGTCGACGTTGATCGGTCCGAATCGGGTGGTGTCGAGCAGCATGTGACCTCCTGTCTGCGCCGGCCTCCGGTCACCCCGTTGGTGAACCAGTTGACAAACGCCTCTCGCTGCGAACGGTCGTAACCGTCCGGGAAAGCAGGAAGTGCGCAAGCCGCTCTCCGGGACGATCGGATACGACGAAGGAGCACGGGTGGAGCGGAGCAGGTTGGGGCAGGTGGTGTTGCCGGCGACCGTCGTGCTCGTCGTCGCCGTGATGATCCTGCCGCTGCCCTCGTCGGTGCTCGACATCCTCATCGTCGCCAACCTGTCGACCTCGATCATCATCCTGCTCGTGTCGATGAACGTGCGCCGTGCGCTCGACTTCAGCTCGTTCCCGTCACTGTTGCTCGTGGTGACGCTGCTGCGCCTCGGCCTGAACGTCGCCACCTCGCGTGCGGTGCTGTCCGACGGCCATGCCGGCGAGGTGATCGCCACCTTCGGCTCCATCGTCGTGGGCGGCAGCATCATCGTCGGCATGGTGATCTTCCTCATCCTCACCCTCGTGCAGTTCGTGGTCATCTCGAACGGCTCCGGTCGAGTGGCGGAAGTGACTGCTCGGTTCACCCTCGATGCGATGCCCGGCAAGCAGATGGCGATCGACGCCGATCTGAGCGCCGGTGTGATCGGCGAGGACGAGGCACGTATCCGCCGCAAAGAAGTGGGCGACGAGGCCGACTTCTACGGTGCGATGGACGGCGCCTCGAAGTTCGTGAAGGGCGACGCCATCGCCGGCCTCGTCATCACGTTCGTCAACCTCATCGGTGGCTTCCTCATCGGCGTGGTGCAGCACGGCATGTCGGTCACCGACGCCATCCAGCAGTACTCGCTGCTCACCATCGGCGACGGCCTCGTCTCGCAGATCCCCGCACTGCTGGTGTCGATCTCGGCGGGCCTCATCGTCACCCGCGCCGCCGGTGGCGCCGACCTCGGCTCCGATGTGTTCGCCCAGTTCCGCAAGCAGCGCTCGGCCCTGCGGGCCGCCGGCATCGTCGTGTTGCTGATGGCTGTCATCCCGGGCCTGCCGAAGCTGCCATTCCTGCTCGTGGGCATCACCCTCGTGCTCGTCGCCAACCGCCTGCCGGTCATCGACGACTCACTGCCCACCAAGCCGATGCTCGAGCCCGAGGTGGAGGTGGCGCCGCCGTCGCCGCAGCAGATGGCGGTCGATGCCCGCGTCGATCCGCTGGAGCTGAGCATCTCGTTCGACCTCATCTCGCTCGTCGACTCGGCCAGTGGTGGCGACCTGCTCGATCGGGTGGGTGCGCTGCGTCGCAAACTCGCCGGCGAACTCGGTTTCGTGATGCCCTCCATCCGCACCCGCGACTCGGCCGAACTGCCCACCTCCACCTACGTCATCCGTGTGCACGGTGTGGAAGTGGGCCGCGGCACGGCACCGGCGAACCGGGTGATGGTGATCGGCGACGTGCTCGACGGCCTGCCCGGCGAAGAGGTCCGCGAGCCGGTGTTCGGTCTCAATGCCCGCTGGGTGCCCATCGAGTACCAGGTGCAGGCCGAGATCATGGGCAACACCGTCGTCGACCGTTCGACGCTCATCGTCACCCACCTCGCCGAGGTCGTACGCCGCCGCGCCGGTCGCCTGCTGAGCCGCAGCGATGTGAAGGCGCTCATCGACGGTGTCCGTGCCAGCGACCCGCAGGTGGTGGAAGACCTGCTCACCGTCGGTGTCACCACCGGTGAAGTGCAGCGGGTGCTCGGCGCCCTGCTCGACGACGGCATCGCCATCCGCGACCTGGTGCGCATCCTCGAAGCGATCGGCGACCGGGCCCGCACGGTGCGCACACTCGAGGCGATGGTCGAGGCCGCCCGCAACGAGTTGGGCCCGGCCATCACCAGCTCGCTGGCGCACGACAACCGCCTCAGCGTGGTGACCCTCGCTCCCACCACCGAGAACCGCATGCTCAGCAGCCTGCGCAGCCACGACGGCCAGACCCAGGTGGAACTGCGCCCCGATCAGGCCGATGTGCTCATCCGCGATCTCAACCAGCTCGTGGCGAGCCACGCCCACCGTGGTGCGACACCGGTGCTGGTGTGCTCGGCGCCCCTGCGCCCGGCCCTCAGCCGGCTCGTCCGTCCGTCGGTGCCGGCCGTGGCCGTCGTCGCCTACGGCGAGCTGGGCGACCACCTCTCCATCGACGTGATCGCCAACATCGATCTCGACATGTCCCCGATGAACAACGCCAACGACTTCCCAGAGGAGTACCGCCATGCGTACGCAAACAACTGACGACCAGGACACCCTGCGGTTCCGGGCCCCGAGCCTGGAAGAAGCCGTGGCACTCGCCGAGCAGTCGCTCGGCACCCGCGTGCGGGTGGTGGCCGCCAACCGCATCCGCCGCGGTGGTGTCGGTGGCTTCTTCGCCGCCGACCTCGGTGTGGAGGTGATCGTCGCCCCCGCCTCCGAGACCGTCGAGGACGCTCTCGAGCGGTTGATCAACGACTCGGCCGACGAAGAGCGCACGCAGTGGACGAGCGAGCGCACTGGCGATCGCGGTCTCGATCGCGGCGATACCTCGATCGAGAGCGCTGCGTCGACCACGCCGGAGGGTCTCGACATGCCGGGTCGCCGGTGGCTGCTCGACCAGGCCGACACGCTTCCGGCAGGGACCAGCGAGGCCATCCAGGCTGCGCTCGCCGGTGCCGGTGATCGTCGTCCGCGGCGCACCCCGATGACGCCCGTCGACCCGAGCGACCTGACGACGAACACCTCGTCGTGGTGGGAGCCGCCCGCCTCCGACAGCGACCGCACGGCCAACACCTTCGCCGACCTCGTGGCGCGCCTCGCCGCCGAGGAGGAGCCTGACCGGGTGCCGCGCCAGGTCGACGTGATCGACCTGCTGGCCGCCCTGGCCGGCAGCCGCGACAGCGCCGAGATCGACGACCCGACGCCCACCACCGAGGTGCCCGTCATCGCTGCGACCGACGATGTCGCCGTCGCCCCGGCCGCTCCCGTTGCTCCCGTTGCGCCCGCCGCCGAGTCGCCCGGTCTCATCCGGGTCGAGAAGATCATCGAGGAATTGCAGGCGCTCACCGCGTCGCCGCGGCTCCTCACCGCCATGAAGCAGCGCCAGGCTGCACCGGTCGAGGCTGCACCGGTCGAACCGGTCGTCGACTCGTCGGCCGCTCAGGTCGGTGCCGCGGTGGTGGCTCCGAAGGGTGCTCTGCTCGGCACGCCGCGTGCTCTCGCTCCGACGGTCGATGTCGCGCCCGAGGCAGCCCCTGGCGACCAGGCCGCGGCGGAGATGACCATCGACGTCGTGGCCGATGTCGACCAGAGCATGTTCGACGAGCCGCTGGGCTCGGGCCCGAGCCAGCGTCAGGTCGAACTGGCCGTCGCAGCAGCCGACCAGCTCATCGAGTCGCTCACCCGCGACGACACCGTGAAGCGCCTCTCGGTGCGGATCGTGCTGCGCACTGCCGGCAACGACGAGGTCGAGGCCGGCGCCGAATGGGAGTCGAACGGGTGAGCAAGAAGGGTTCGGCGGCCGACGAGGCCGAGCACGACGGGCACAAGGGCCACGGGCCCTTGGCGCCCTGGCGACTCTGCGTCGCCGTCGTGCTGTCGGCTGCGCTGACCGGCCCTGCCCTGTGGGACGCCGCGATGGCCGACCGCCATGTCGATTTCGCCCTGCTCCGCTCGTTCGGGGTGTTCTTCCTGGCCTGGTTCTCGATGGGGGTCATCAACCGCACGCTGGTGCGGGCCATGATGCACCAGGCGCCGCGGCG
>JBEICS010000070.1:0-8052 GCA_040383925.1 Acidimicrobiaceae bacterium
CACCGGCGCTCCATCGGCCGACGACCTGCAGGCCGACATCGCCGAGTTCGACATGCAGCCGCTGTTCGACGGCGGTGCACTGGAACGGATCTGACGCTCCCTGGGTGGATCGGTCAGTCGCGCTGCGGCGACGGGCCGAGCACACCATCGGCACCGAGCGCTGCAATGGCCTGCTCGTCGAGGCCCACCTCGCGCAGTACCTCCACACTGTGTTGGCCCAACCGGGGCGCCGGCCGACGCACTGATGCCGGCGTGGCCGAGAACCGCACCGGCGGCGGGATGACGTGGTACGTGCCGCCGTGCGGGTGCTCGGCGACGGGCAGCTCGGCCACGAGTTCGTCGACGGTGCGCACGGCCGAGGCGGGGATGTCGTGCTGCTTGCAGAACGACACCCAGAACGCGGTGGTGCGCGTGGCCACGATCTGCTCGACGACGGCGTACAGGGCGCCGGCGTTGGCCATACGCGAGGCCGCGGTGGCGGCGCGCGGATCGCCCACCATGTCGTCGCGCCCACCTTCACGGAAGATGGCGTCATAGTCCTTGGTCGAATACGGCAGCACCGCCACCCAGCCGTCGCTGGTGGCGAACGGGCGGCGCTCGGGCACCGTGATGCGGGGGTAGCCAGCGGGGCCGAGGGCGGGCACGGGAATGGCCGCGCAGCCGTGCTCGACGAGGTTGAACGACGAGATGGCATCGATCATCGGCACCTCGACGAACTGGCCGTCGCCCGTGCGTTCCCGGTGGAACAGTGCGGCGAGGATGGCGTAGACGAGGGTGAGACCCGACACCTTGTCGGCCACCAGCGTGGGCGCCAGCGCGGGCGTACCGGTCTGCAGTTGGAACGTGTGGGCGATGCCCGAACCGGCTTGGATGACGTCGTCGTACGCGGGCTTGTTGGCGTCGGGACCGTCGGACGGCCAACCGTGCGCCTGCACCATCACGATGTCGGGCCGCACGGCGCTGATGGCCGCGTAGTCGAGACCGAGGCGGCCCAGCGGGGCGGGCCGCAGGTTGGTGACGAACACGTCGCAGGTGGCTGCGATGCGCAGGAAGGCATCGCGTCCGCCGGGGTGCTTCAGATCGAGACACACGTTGCGCTTGTTCCGCAACAGGTTCATGGCCACGCCGGTGAGACCCGGCTCGGGCCCCGGCCCCATGATGCGGTTGGTGTCGCCGCCCGCCTCCTCCACGCTGATCACCTCGGCGCCGAGGTCGCCCAGGATCTGGGTGGCGTACGGCCCCATCACCACCGAGGTGAGATCGAGGATGCGGATGCCGGCGAGTGCGCCGGGAGCCACGGGAGCGGTCATCTCGCGAGTCTGCCCGACCGGCCCCGACGTCACCGCTTCGCCGTCGGCGGCCGTTCGAGATAGGCGTCGACCAGGTCGATCAACCGGTCGCGCCCGAAACTCTCCTCGTGGCCGCAGTGGAACGTGTCGGCCGGCAGTTCGCGCACCCGGGCGAGCGTCTCGCGGTACTGCTCGCGATCGGAGTGATAGAGCCAGTCGTACAACTCGCCGTCGTAGATCACGTCACCGGTGAACAGCGTGCGGGTGGCCGCCTCGTACAGGCCGATCGAGCCGGGTGAATGGCCGGGCAGGTGCAGCACCTGAAGCACACGGTCGCCCAGGTCGATCACATCGCCCTCGTCGACCAAGCGGGTGGCCGGGGCGGCAGGCACGTGCCACTGCAACTGGTCGAAGCCCGGTTCCGGTTCGGCCAGTACCACCGAGCCGGTCTCCCATCCACGCCAGACGGTGTTGTCGTCGGTGGGGGCGGCGAGGATGTGGGCCTCGGCAGGGTGCACCAGGCGTTCGTCGAACTGGTAGTGGCCACCCACATGGTCGAAGTGACTGTGCGACGCCACGGCCAGCACCGGCCGCTCGCGGAGCGCAGCGATCTCGTCGCGCAGCGGCCGCAACCCGAACCCGGTGTCGACCAGCACGTCGCGGTCGCGGCCACGGATGTGCCACATGTTGCAGCGGACCTCGCCGTCGATGAACCGCTCGCGCACGCGGGTGATTCCATCGGCGTACGTGCGGGTCTCGTACCACGGGGTCGTCATGGAAGCCGATGTTGCCAGACGCGTGACGTGGCTGCGACCCGGTCGGGACACGAGTTTGCTGGCCCACGAACGACTAGCGCTGCGAGGCGCCCGGGAACGGCATCTCCACCACGGTGGCCGGCTGCTCGCCGTCGGGACCCATCACCACCACCGCCGTGCCGGCCTCGGCCGCAGCCGCGGCGAGCATGCCGATGGCCACGCTGTAGCCGAGGCGCGGCGACCACGCCGCCGAAGTGATCGCACCGACTGCCTCTCCATCGACCACGACGTCCCAGTGATCGCGCGGATTCGGCAACGGGGCGCCCTGAACGGCCAGGCCCACCACGCGCCGCGACACCCCTTCGGCGGCCTGGCGGCGCAGTGCGTCGAGCCCGATCGCCTCGATGGGAGCGTCGAGCGCGCAGTACTTGCCGAGACCGGCCTCGAGCGCCGTGTGCTCGCGGGTGATGTCGGTGCCGTAGGTGGTGAAGCCACCCTCGATGCGCTCGATCAGGTTGGGGCACCCGGGGCGGATGCCCAGCGGTTCGCCGGCGACCATCAGTTCGTCGTACAGGCGCTGGCCCACCTCGGCATCGTCGACGTACACCTCGAAGCCGCCCTGCGCGCTCCACCCGCTGCGCGCCACGCGCAACGGGTGCCCGTGGAAGTCGAGCGTCTCGAAACGGAAGAAGCGGATGGCGCGTGCGGCCTCGCCGAACACGGCGTCCACCACCTCCTCGGCGTGGGGGCCCTGCACGGCCAGCGGCCACACGTCGGGCTCGCGCACCTCCACGTCGAGGCCCATGCCGAGGGCCAGACCCCCCGCCCACAGCACCACGTCGGAGTCGGACACCGAGAACCAGTACCGGTCGTCGGCGATATGCAGCGCCACCGGGTCGTTGATCAGCCTGCCGTCGCGGTCGCACACCGGAGCGAAGACGCAGCGGCCCACGTCGAGCGAGCGGAGGTCGCGCACGGTGAGCAACTGCGCCAGGCGTGCGGCGTCGGGACCGACCAGTTCGACCTGGCGCTCGCAGCCCACGTCCCACACCTGCACCGCCGAGCGGAGGTGCCAGTAGTCGTCCTCCACACCGCGAAAGCGGGTGGGTAGCAGCATGTGGTTGTACACCGTGTACGCCTGCAGGCCGAAGGCCTCGATGCGGCTCGACCAGGGCGTGCTGCGCAGTCGCTTGGTGAGCGCGATCTCGGGCGCGCTCACGGCCCTTCCCACCGGATCGAGCAGATCTCGGCGCTGCGGCCCTCGAAGTTCCACACCCGCCCGAAGGCACGCACCCGACCGACGGTGGCCTCGGCCACGGTGACCTCGGGACCCATCCAGTACTGGGTGTTCACGATGCTGACGTCCTCGCCGCCGCGCGCCCCGGCGATGGGGGTGACCGAACCCTGGATGTACTTCCCCACCGACAGCGAGCGGGTGTCGCCGTCGGTGGTGAACGCCACCGGGGCGCGCTCGGCGCCGAGGTACTGGCCGACGAGCAACTTGAACAGCCCGGTGGTGCCGCGGCCGCGGCCGCTCATGATGGTCTCGATGCGTTCGAACTGGGCGTCGGTTGCGCGTTCGTCGATCCACAACGCGAGGGTCCAGTTGCCGCGCTCCATCTTGCCGGGGATGTCGAGCAGCATGGCGATGTTCAAGCCGCTCAGGTCGACGTCGCCCGATCGGCCGCGGTCGATGCGGATACCGGCCCACGCCTGGCAGTAGCCCTCGGTGGGCGGGTGCTTGCCGAGCGACACCACGCACGGACAGAACACCGTGCAGTTGCAGTTGAGGATGAGCTCACCCTCGATCGACCAGGGTTCCATGGTGTTCCTCTCTGTAGTTCGACGACGACGTGTCGCCCACGGCCGCGGCGGCCACTGCCATCAGCGCGCCCGCCACGAGCAACGCAGCGCCGAGTGGCACCGAGATGCGGCGGCCGATGGACGGCACCTTCTCGGCCGCCATCACCACGGCGCACAGCAGCATGAACCAGACGTTGGCCGCGCCGGCCACGAACGCGAGCAGCATCAGCAGCCAGCAGCAGCCCACGCACACGGCGCCGTGGCGCAGGCCCATGCGCAGTGCCCCGCCGGTGCCGCTGCGCCAGTGACGCCAGAAGAAGGTCATCGGTCGTTCGCACTCGGTCTGGCAGCGGTGCTTCAGGGCCGAGAACTGGTAGCCGCCCGCAGCCAGCAGCAACGCCGCCGTGAGCCAGTACGAGGTGCTGGCGCCGGCCGGGTCGAGCAGCCCCACGCCCGACAGCCACCACTGCGCCACCGCCATCACGGCCGCAACCACCGACCAGACGACGAGGTAGCCGCCGAGGAACGACCACCAGGTCGTCGTCGAGTCGTTGCGCACGATGTCGCGCAGCGAGGCCAGGACCGGCACGGCAGTGGGTGCCATCATCGCCAGCACCATCACCAGCCACATGGCCACCACGGTGCCGAGCGATGCATGCGCGGCATGGTCGCCCGATCGGAGGTGGAGCACCATCAGCAGCACCCAGGCGAGTGCGACGAGCGCTCCGAACCAGAGCCACGGCGAACGCACCAGGCGCACCGCGGCCGGCCGATCGGCGATGGGGCTCGAGCCCATGCTGTCGACACTTTCGGTGGTACTCACAAACGATCACTATAGTGATCGGATCGCTGCGCCACGAATCCCCCGCTCCCCCGACGGTCCGGTCGAGTTCGACCCGGTGGCGTTCGCGCGAGCACTGCTCAGTGGACGCCGCCGTCTCGGCTGGTCGACCCGCGATCTGGCTGCCCAGGCAGGCATCTCGCAGCCGTACGTCGTCGACCTCGAACGGGCGGCCGCCCACCCGGCCCGGCCGGGACGCACCCCCACGGTCGACGTCGTTGCTCGCCTGGCCCATGCCCTCGGATTCGATGCGGCCGAGTTGTTCGCCCAGAGCATGCGCGGCGCGGGCCGGCACACGCTGCTCGTCACCGACGACGGTCAGGCCGCGGCGGTGCAGGCGGCCCGACGCAGGGTGGGCCGGGGTCTCGATGCATGGGTGGTGGCCCGCACCGGCGATGCCGACGACGACACCCTGTCGATCGACCTGCGGCGCAGCGCCGGCCACTACCGCCCCGCTGCCATCACCGCCGCGCTCGGCACCGAGTTGCGCCGTCTGGCCCCTGCGGTCGAGGGGCGGCACATCGGCCTCGTGTTCGCCGAGACCTCTGCGGTCATGTCGAACCTCGACGATCCGGGCACGATCTTCGACTTCGAGCACCGATGGGCCGAGGTGGTCGGCACCGCTGCCGCCGCCGTGGGTGCACACGCCGCCTACAACGTGTGCGTCTACGAGTCCGACGCCATCGCCCAGCTCGCTCGACCGGTCGATGCCGTCGTCGACCTGCTGCGCAGCCACGACGAGGTGTGGTCGGTCCGGCACGGGCGACTCGTCACCGGGGCCGATGCAGCACGCCAGGTGCTCGGTCGACTTCGGCCCACCGGTCGCAGTGCGTCAGCATGGCGCCACACCGTCGACGACATCATCAACGACCTCGGCCTCGCGGCCTGACCCACGAAGGGACCCTCACCATGGACAGCGTGCGCGCCTACACCGTCGGCAAGAACGACACCGGCACCTGGACCCGCTCGATCACCACCATCGCCGCCGACGCGCTCGGCGACGGCGACGTGCTCATCGAGGTCGAGTTCTCGGGCATCAACTACAAAGACGGCCTCGCCAGCACCGAGTCGGGCAAGATCGCTCGCATCGACCCGCTCGTGCCGGGTGTCGACCTCGCCGGGCGTGTGGTCGAGTCGGCCGACCCCACCATCGCGGTCGGCTCATCGGTCATCGCCCACGGCTACGACATCGGCGTCGCCCACCACGGTGGCTACGCCACACACGCCCGTGTGCCCGCCGGCTGGGTGGTGCCCATGCCCGCCGGACTCGACGCCCGCACCGCGATGCTGGTGGGCACCGCCGGCTACACCGCAGCGCTGTCGGTCGATGCGCTCGAGCGGGCCGGCCTGCAGCCCGGTACCGGGCCCGTGCTGGTCACCGGCGCCACCGGTGGTGTGGGCTCGATGGCCGTCGGCATGCTCGCCGCCCGCGGGTACGAGGTGGTGGCCAGCAGCGGCAAGGCCTCGGCGGCCGACTGGCTGCGCTCGATCGGCGCCACCGACGTGATCGACCGCAGCGAGACCTCCGCCGACTCGGGCCGTCCGCTCGAACGCGAACGCTGGGCCGGCGCCGTCGACTGCGTGGGCGGCAGCACCCTTGCGTACGTCATCCGTACGCTCCGCTACGGCGCCTCGGTGGCTGCCAGCGGCCTCACCGGCGGCACCGACCTGCCCACCACCGTGTTCCCGTTCATCCTGCGCGGCGTGAACCTGCTCGGTATCGACAGCGTGCAGACCCCCATCGGGCCGCGCCGGGCGATGTGGCAGCGCATCGCCACCGACCTGCGCCCCGCCTGGCTCGCCACCGAGCAGGCCGAGGTGGTGGGGCTCGAGGCGCTCGGCGCCCAGCTCGACCGCATCCTGGCCGGCGCGATGCGCGGTCGGGTGCTGGTCGATCCGAAGGCCTGACGCGACACACCGCCCGGGGTCACCGGGCGGTGTGCGCATCACTAGGTGAAGTAGTCGGGCGGGTCAGGCCTGGTCTGGGTCGATCCAGAGCGTGCCCACGCCGAAGAAGCCGCCCGAGTCCTCGAACGCCTTACCGTCGGGCAGCACGCCCACACCCACGTCTTGCACCTTCGGTGCGTGCGGGATGCCCCAGATCGTCCAGGAACCCGGGAAGTTCAAGCACTCCTCGGCCATGCGCCGGTTGATGTTCTGGGCGAACTCGGCGCGCTTGGCCGAGTCGGCCTCGCCGCGTGCGGCATCGAGGTTCTCGTCGACCACCGGATCGCGCAGTCGGGCGAAGTTCAGCGACAGTTCGCCGTCGGGCTTGGCCGTCGACGAGTGCCACCACAGGTACTGTCCGTCGACGGAGGTGCCGCCGTGCTGGCGCCAGCCGAACATCACGAAATCGGGGTCACCGAACAGTGCCTTGGTGATGAACTGGTCCTGCGGGATCTGGACGATCTCGGTCTCGACGCCGATCTCGCTCCAGTAGCCCTGCAGCAACTCGGCGATCTGAGCGTTGATGTTGCTCACCGTGGTGCCGTACTTGACCTGGACCGGACCCGGGTTCTCGGCGAGGTACTCGTCGATCAGCGCCTGGGCGCCTTCGAGATCCTGTTCGGTCGACACGCCGTTGTCCTCGAGGTAGCCCTCCTGGCCGGGCGAGAACGGACCGTTGGCCACCTGCAGGATGCCGCCGCCGGTGAGCTCGATCAGTTCCTGCGCGTTCACTGCCTTGCGCATCGCGCAACGCACCCGCTTGTCCTGCAGCGGACCAGGCTTGTCGAGGTCGATCATCGTGTAGCCGGTCTCGCCGAACTTCTGCTGCTCGGGCATCGGGAACTCGTCGGGCGTCTCGCGGAAGTCGGCGATGACCGCCGCCGACGACGTGGCGAAGATGTCGATGTCGCCGCTGCGCAGCGCTTCGCCCGCGGTCTCGCTGTCCTGGATGACGCGGAACTCGATGCTGTCGAGGTACGGCAACTGGTTGCCGTTGGCATCCTTGCGCCAGTAGGTCGGGTTCTTCTTCACGATGAGCTTGTCCTGCGGGGCGTAGCTCTCGACGATGAAGGGGCCGGTGCCGATGGCCAGCACCGGGTCGGCTGTGCCGGCCTTCACGGCTTCCAACCAGGTGGGCGATGCCATGAAGCCCAACTGACCGGCGAGGTACGACGGCAACGTCGCCCACGGACGGGGCTGCGACAGGTCGCCACCCTTGCCCGTCTTGATGGTGAAGGTCATGTCGTCGACCTTGTCGATCGCGAACGAGCTATCCGGGTTGCGCCCGAAGTCGGCGATGGCCGCAGCGGTGAGCAGGCTCGAGGCATGCTGCTGGATGTTGTAGATCGCAGCGTCGGCGTCGAACGGTGTGCCGTCCTGGAACGTGATGCCCGACCGGAGCGTGAAGGTCCACTCG
>JBEICS010000071.1:0-8022 GCA_040383925.1 Acidimicrobiaceae bacterium
CCGACCAGGCTGCTGGGCGAGCCGCCAACATCTTCGACCGCAAGCACGCCGAGGTGTACCGCGACTACCAGGCGCGGCTGCACCGCGCCGGGGCGATGGACTTCGACGACCTGCTGATGCCGACGGTGCGGCTCTTCCGCAACCATCCCGATGTGCTGCGCAGCTACCAGGAGCGCTTCAAGCACATCCTCATCGACGAGTACCAGGACACCAACGTCGCCCAGAACGAGTTGGCTGTCGTCCTCGCCAAGGAGACCGGCGCCATCACTGCCGTGGGCGACCACGACCAGTCGATCTACGGCTGGCGCGGCGCCGATGTGCGCAACATCAACCAATTCGAGCAGGCGTTCGACGACGTCACCACCATCGTGCTCGACCAGAACTACCGCAGCACCCAGGTCATCCTCGATGCAGCCAACGCCGTCATCGCCCACAACGCCGGCCGTCGCCCCAAAGAACTCTGGAGCGAACTCGGCCAGGGCGACCGCATCGTGCGCTACCACGCCGACGACGAGCACGACGAGGCCCAGTGGGTGGCCCGCACCATCCACCGCCTGCACGAGACCGACGCCCAGCAGTGGCGCGAGATCGCCGTCTTCTACCGCACCAACGCCCAGGCCCGAGTGATGGAAGAGGCCCTCATCCGCATGGGCCTGCCCTACAAGGTGGTGGGCGGCACCCGGTTCTACGACCGGCGCGAGGTGAAAGACGCCATGGCCTATCTGCGAGCCGTGGTGAACCCCTCCGACGAGGTGAGCGTGAAGCGGGTGCTGAACGTGCCCAAGCGCGGTGTGGGCGACACCAGCGTGGCCAAGCTCGACGCCTACGCCGCGGCCGAGAACATCAGCTTCACCGACGCCATGCGCCAGGCCCAGGCGGCCGGGCTCACCGGCCCGGCAGCACGCGGTGTCGACTCGTTCGTGGCACTGCTCGACGACCTGCACCAGATGGTGGTGGCCGAGGTCGGCCCGGCCGACATCATCCAGAACGCGCTCGAACTCAGTGGCTACCTCGCCGAACTCGAGGCCGAGGCATCGGTCGAGTCGAACGGTCGGCTCGAGAACCTCGGCGAGCTGGTGGGCTCGGCCCGCGAGTTCACCCGTATCGACGAGTTCCTCGAGCAGGTGGCGCTGGTGGCCGACACCGACCAACTCGACGACGACAACCGGGTCGTGTTGATGACGCTCCACTCGGCCAAGGGGCTCGAGTTCCCCAACGTGTTCCTGCTCGGCCTCGAAGAGGGCGTGTTCCCGCACACCCGCGCCCTCACCGAACCCACCGAACTCGAAGAGGAACGCCGCCTGGCCTACGTCGGCATCACCCGGGCCCAGCGGCGCCTGCACATGTCGCACGCCTGGAGCCGCAGCCTGTTCGGCCAGACCCAGTACAACCCGCCCAGCCGCTTCTTCGACGAGATCCCGGCCGAGCTGATCGAGAGCGTCGGCAACGCCACGGGTCGCGGCGCCTCGGGCCGCAGCAGTTACCGCAGCCTGGCCGAGGGCGGGCGCGGCGGACGCGACGGTGGACGGCGTTTCGACGAGCCACCCGCCTACCGTCGTGGCGCGGCTCTCAGTTCGTTCGACCCCGACGAGGACGACTCGAACGCACACCGCGAGCGGGTGGTCGAGGCCGCTCTGCGGGCGGGTCGGGCGCAGCCCACACCGTCGGGCGCCGAGTCGCTCGGCCTGCGCGTGGGCGACGACGTGGTGCACCCCACCTTCGGCGAGGGTGTGGTGGTCGAACTGCGCGGCGAGGGCGACCGCGCCGAGGCCTCGGTGCGTTTCCCCGGAGTGGGCACCAAGCATCTGGCGCTGGCCTGGGCGCCGTTGCAGAAGCGCTGAGCCACAGGTGATGTGCCGACTCGGCCGACTCGTCGCCTGGGCGGCGCTCGGCGCGGTGTCGGGCCTGCTGGCGGGGCTGAGTTCGTGGGTGTTCCTCGAGGCGCTGCACCGGGTCACCGAATGGCGCACGGTCGATGCCACCTGGCTGGTGTGGCTGCTGCCGGTGGGTGGCTTCGTGGTGGGCGGTGCGTACCACCGCTTCGGCGGGCGAGCGCAGGGCGGCACCGCGCTCGCCGTCAGCGAGGCCCACGCCTACACCCAGGGTGCACCGGCACGCATGGCGCCGATGGTGTTGGTAGGCACGCTGCTCGGCCATCTCGTCGGCGCCTCGGTAGGCCGCGAGGGAACGGCGGTGCAGATGTCGTCGTCGCTCACCGACGCCGCCGCGCGCCGCGTCCGACTCGACCACGACCATCGGGCGATGCTGGCCCGGGCCGCGCTGGCGGGCGGTTTCGGCGCCGTCTTCGGCGTGCCGTGGGCGGGCATCGTCTTCGCGTTCGAGGTGGCCCGGCGCCGCACGCTGCGCGCGTTCGTGGCCGCCGTGCCAGCCGCGTTCGTGGGCGACGCCGTGGTCGGCTGGCTCGGCTACCACCACACGGCCCGGCCCCGCCTCGACCTGCCGTGGCAGTGGCTCCTGCTGCCCAAACTGGTGCTGGCGGGGCTGGTGCTCGGTGTTGCGGCGCGGGTGTTCGCGACGGGGCTGCCACGGTGGAAGCGACGGGCGGCGCGCTGGGTGGCCTGGCCGCCTGCCCGCACGGCACTCGGCGGGGCGGCCACGCTCGGCCTGGCGCTGCTGCTGGGGCGGCAGTACCTCGGGTTGTCGCTGCCGTTGGTCGACGAAGCCTTCGCCGGCGCCGCTGTGGGCGGCTGGGTGCCGTGGCTGAAGCTTGGCTTCACCGTGCTGGCCCTCGGCACCGGGTTCGTGGGAGGCGAGGTCACGCCCCTCTTCGTGGTGGGCGGCACGCTGGGTTCGGTGCTCGCCACTCCACTCGGCCTGCCGGGGGTGGCGCTCACGTCACTCGGGTTCGTCGCAGTGTTCGCGGGAGCGGCGCATCTGCCGCTCGCCTGCGCAGTGATGGCCGGCGAACTGTTCGGTTGGCACGCCGTACTGCCGGCGTTGCTGGTGTGCTGGTTCGCCCGCGCCGTGGCGGGCCGCACCGGCATCTACGACCACTCGGTCAGCGGCGCTCGAGCACCCGCACCGGCATCTCGCGCGGCCCGCGGATCTGGCCGACGCTCCACCTGACCGCTGCGGGGTCGACCAACTCGAAGCGCGGGAAGCGTTGCACGAAGGTCTCGACAGCAACGCTCAGTTCGAGCCGGGCGAGGTTCGATCCGAGGCAGCGGTGGATGCCCAGGCCGAACGCTGCGTGGCGGTTCACCTCGCGGTCGATCAGCACCTCGTCGGCACGCTCGAACTCGGCCGGGTCGAGGTTGTGTGCCGGGAACGGCAGCAGCACCCACTCGCCCTCCTTCATCGGGCACCCGTTGAAGTCGTGGTCCTTGGCGACAACCCGGGCCATCGTGACCGGGGCGTAGGCACGCAGGAACTCCTCCACCGCGGTGGGCCACAGCGACGGATCGTCGTTCAGGCGCTGCAGGTCGGATGGCGTGCTGGCGAGGTGCCACAGGCTGGAACCGATTGCGCTCCAGGTGGTGTCGATTCCGGCGATGAGCAGCAGCGTGATCGACCCGCGCACGTGCTCGTGGCTGAGCGGCTGGTCGAAGATGGTGGCACCCATCAGGTAGCCGGTGAGGTCGTCGCGCGGGTTGTCGACGTGATCTTGGATCTGCCGGTCGATGTAGGCGTCGAGCTGCGCGAAGGCGGCCTCGCGATAGGCGGCCGGCTTGTTCACGTTCTCGAGCACGTCGTGCACGAAGTGCCGGAACACCGCGGCATCGCTGCGCGGGAAGCCGAGCATCTGCGCGATGACGTCGACGGGGATGTGCTGCGCGTACTGCACGGCAGCGTCGACCACATCGGCGTCGCCCATGGCATCGATCAACTCGTTGCACAGTTCGCGGACACGCTCGTCCCACGGCTCGATCTGCTTCGGAGCGAACGGCGGCAGCAGAAGCCGCCGCGCATGGTGGTGGAAGGGCGGGTCGCTGGTGATGGGCGGGGCACCACCGATGGGTGCTTCGGCGAGCACCTCGCCGGTGTTCACCACCACCGACCGCGAGGTGAAGTGGTCGGTGTCGTAGGCGATGCGCGACACGTCGGCAGCCGTGACCGGCAGCCACGTACCGCCGTAACGATCGGAGTGCGCCACCGGGCAGCGGTCGCGCAGATCGGCCCAGATCTCGTGCGCGTTCGGGTTGTACTCGGGGTCGGCGTGATCGAAATCGGTGGCCCAGTCGGCGACGGGGCCGTACAGGCTCGACGGTTCCTCGAGTTGATCGTGGAGTTCGGTCACGTCACTCGCCTTCGATGGTGATGGCGAACTCGGGACAGTTCGCCACGGCGAGGCGGGCCTTGGCCTCGAGGCCGGCCGGCACCTCGCCGTCGTTCATCGCGATGGCCTGTCCGTAGTCGTCGACGTCGAACAGTTCGGGGGCGAGGGCATAGCACCGGTTGTGCCCTTGGCACTTCTCAGAGTCGATAATGACGCGCATGGGCCAGATCATAGAACGTACGTGAGACACCGTGGCGAAAAATGTCTCATTGTCTCTCCTCCTCCCGCCGTCGGAGGGTAAGGCCGAGTCGGGTGACCCTGGTGTGGCGTGGGTGCCGGCGAGCGGGCGGTTCGCGGCGATGCTCGGCGCCCGACGGGCCGAGGTGGCCGCGGCGCTGGCCGCGGTGGGCGGCGGTGACGAGAAGTTGCTGGGCGTGGGCGGCAAACACCTCGCCCGCGCCCGGGAGGCGAACGCTCTGCTGGTGGGCTCGCCGTCGCTGCCGGCCGCCCAGCGCTACACCGGCGTGGTGTGGGACGCACTCGACCTGGGCTCGCTGCGCGCACCTGCGCGCCGGCGGGCGATCGAGTCGGTGGCCGTGGTGTCAGGCCTGCTCGGTCTGGTCGCCCTCGACGACCCCACGCCCGACTACCGGTTGAAGATGGGTGCCGCGCTGGCGCCGATGGGCAAGCTCAGCACCTGGTGGCGGCCGGCGGTGAGCGCCGAGATCGCCCACTGGGCACGGGGCCGCTATCTGGTCGACCTGCTGCCGAACGAGCACCGCGCCGCGTACACACCCGACGACGACCAGGCCGGTGTGCGTGTCGGCTTCGTCGAACGGTCGGGCAAGGTGGCCGGCCACGATGCGAAAGCGGCCAAGGGCCGCCTGGCCCGGCACCTCATCGAGTGGAAGGGCCACCCGCTCGACGGTCTCGATGCCTGGACCGACGACCGCTTCGACCTCACCATCACCGGGCTGTAACGAACGACCCTCAGGTCGCGGCCAGGGTGCGCAGTTGTGCAGCGGCGTCGGGAGCGAGCAGATCGACCAAGCCCGCCACCGGTCGACCCGGCCCGGTGACCTCGCTCAGCGCCCGGCCACCCGAGGCACCGCTGGGCAGACCGCAGTGCAACACGGCGTAGCGATGCGTCGGGTCGTGGGCCGTCACCACCGCGCCCTTGGCGATGGCGCGCCACAGCACCTCCACCCGCTGCAGACCCGGCCGGGTACCGGTGCGGCCACCCGCCACCTCGAACCACCACACGCTGCCATCAGGGGCCGCGGCCCGGAAGGTCGGCTGCACACCGGGCACCACCGACGCGTCGTCGACGAGGTCGGTGAACCCGGCGTCGGCGAGGGCGAGACGGGCCAGGTCGCGCGCGGCAGCCCCGGCAGTGATCGGGTCGAGGTCGGTGGTCGTGCCGGGGGGCAGCGCCACCGGGCTCGTGCCGGCGGTCTGGATCGTCGTCGCCCGCTCGGCGAGCGCCCGGTCGGTTGCGGCGGCGACATAGGCGGGGTCGGTGTCGTAGCCGACGAAGTGGCGGCCGGTGCGAACTGCAGCCACGGCAGTGCTGCCCGAGCCCATGAAGGGGTCGAGCACCACATCGCCCACGTAGGTGTAGAGGTGGATCAACCGCTCGGGCAACGCCACCGGGAAGGGTGCCGGATGGCCGACCCGCGAGGCGCTTTCGGCAGGAAGCTCCCACACGTCGAGCGTCGCTTCCATGAACTCGTCGCGGGTGATGCTGCTCACCGAGGGCAGACCGAGCTTGGCACGCTTCGGGGCCGGCACGGCCCGGTCGAATCGACCCTTCGCGGCGACGATCACCCGCTCGCTCACATCGCGCAACACCGGGTTGCCGGGACGCTGGAAGCTGCCCCACGCACAACTGCCAGAGGCACCGCGCTGCTTCACCCACACCACCTCGCCGCGCAGCAGCAGGCGGAGGTCGTCCTGCAGGATCGCGGTGATGTCGGCGGCGAGCGAGCGGTAGGGGCGCCGACCGAGGTTGGCGACGTTCACCGCGATGCGGCCGCCGGGTTCGAGCACGCGCACGCACTCGGCGAACACGTCGCGCAGCATCTGCAGGTAGTCGAGATACGTGGCTGGGATCGCGCCTTCACCGAGCGCCTCTTCGTAGGCCTTGCCCGCGAAGTAGGGCGGCGAGGTCACCACCAGCGCCACCGAGTTGTCGGCCACCTCGGCCATGTGCCGCGAATCGCCGACGACGATGCGGTCGACGAACGACGGCGCAGCGACGGTGTCGTCGTCGCTCACCTCGGGGGGCGAGAAGCGGGCGTAGAACGCCGTCGCATCATGGTTCTCGCGCTTCGAGACACCGAAGTTCGACGTCTTCGTCCCGCGCGTACGTTCGGTCACGGCGGCGATGCTACGCGGTTGCCGCGCGCGGGCGCGCGACGGTCAGCCGGGGTTCGCCTGATCGGCCGCTCGCTGCATCCGCTCGACCGGCGCCTGGCGCATCTCGGGATGGGTGAGGATCCAGAACCGTTCGGTGCGGATGGCGTCGACCACTTGGTCGGCCACGTCGGTCGCCTCGATGCCCTCCTCCACCCCCTGGGCGAGCACGGCGTCCATCATCTGGGCCATCGGGGTCTGGGCCGCGCCCGGCTCGCTGCCCAGCCGCTCGGTCCACTTCTGGCCCTTGGCGAGGTTCGTCTTCACGAACCCCGGGCACAGCGCGCTCACCCGCACCGGCGAGCCGGTGGCCTTCAGTTCGAGGTACAACCCCTCGCTCAGCGCCACCACACCGGTCTTGGTGACGTTGTACGGCGCGGCGCCGGGCAGCGCCACGAGGCCCGCCATCGACGCCGTGTTCACGATGTGTCCCTCGCCCTGGTCCTCCATGATGGGCAGGAAGGCGCGGACGCCGTGGATCACCCCGTAGAGGTTGATGCCGATCACCCAGTCCCACACGGCGATCGGGCTGCGCCACGCATCACCCTTGCCGATCACCCCGGCGTTGTTGCACAGCACGTGCGCGCCACCGAAGCGCGACATGGCGGCATCGGCGAGCGCCTGCACCTCGGCCTCGAGCGAGGTGTCGCACACCTGGGTGAGCACCTCGGTGCCACCTTCGGCCAACTGCACCTCCACCGCACGCATCGCCACCTCGTCGATGTCGGCGATCACGATCTTCATCCCCTCGGCCGCGAATCGTTCGGCGAGCGCACGGCCGATGCCGCTCGCCCCACCGGTGATCACGGCCACCTTGCCCCGCAGGTCGTCCATGGGGGCACTGTAGGCGTGAGTACGGTGCATCGTGTGACCGCAACGACGCCACCCACCCCCGACGAGGCCCGCCGTACCTGGCGAGCGTTCGAAGCAGTGCACGGGATGATCTACTTCACCCCCGACGCACCACCGCAGTACGCCGCGGCAGGGGTGACGGGGAACCGCACCGGCTACTTCGCGTCGCGGGTGGCGGCGATGGGCGCCGTCGGGCCCGAGGTCGTCATCGCCACCTTCTACAACTTTCATCCCGGGCTGGTTGCGCACGCGATGCGCGACGTGTGGGCCACCGTCACGCCGGCGCGGATGATCGAGGCCCGCTATGCGGCGGTCGACGCGTCGCTGCGGCGGGCGTTCGGCGACGAGGTGCTCGGGTCGGATGAGCTGGCCGCGGCGGCGGCCACCCTGCGCCGGGCTGCACTGGTGGCGAGCGAGCACCCCGAGGGCCGCCCGCTGTTCGCCGGGCACGCCGAGGTGGCCTGGCCCGACGAACCGCACCTCGTGCTGTGGCACGCGCAGACGATGCTGCGCGAGTA